>NZ_JAUZMZ010000223.1:0-6453 GCF_036327435.1 Rhodococcus chondri
CCCCGCACGCGCCGCCCGTCCGCGCGCAGGGCGGCGGTGAGCATCGCGCCGACGGCGCCGCACCCGCCGGCGACGACGACCGGGTCGCGGGGCGCGGCGGTCACGGCGCGGTGCTGTCGGGGACGGACGCCGGGTCGGTGACGGCGAGGCAGCGGCGCATCGCGACGGCCTTGACGAGGGTTTCGTCGAGTTCGTCGACGCGGTCGGACAGGGCGACGATGGCGCCACCGATCCCGAAACTGACCTCGTGATCGGTGGCGACGAGGGTGCGGATCACGATGGACAGGTCGGTGGCGCCGGTGGGCGACAGATATCCGAGGGCCCCGGAGTAGACGCCGCGGGGACCGTCCTCGAGTTTGTCGATGATCTCCATGGTGCGCAGCTTCGGGGCCCCGGTCATCGACCCGCCGGGGAACGCGGCCCGCACACAGTCCACCGCGCTGACCCCCGCGCGCAGGGTGCCGCGCACCGTGGAGACGAGTTGATGGACGGCGGAATAGGTTTCGATGTCGAACAGTTTCGGGACGTGCACCGAACCGGGAATGCACACCCGGGACAGGTCGTTGCGCACCAGGTCCACGATCATCAGGTTCTCGGAGCGGTCTTTCTCGCTGGCGAGCAGCCCGTCGCGCAGCGCCCGATCCTGCTCGGCGGTGACGCCGCGCGGCCGGGTGCCCTTGATCGGTTTCGACTCGACCACCCGGTCGGTGCCGATCCGCAGAAACCGTTCGGGGGAGGCGCTGAGCACGGACAGGCCCGGAAAGCGCAGGAGCGCACTGTACGGGGTGGGGCTGATCGCCCGCAGCGCCCGGTAGGTCTGCACCGGGTCGATGCTGCGGGCAACGGTCGCGGTGTTGGTCAGGCACACCTCGTACGTTTCGCCGCTGCGGATCTCGGCGACCGCCTGGTCGATCAGGGCCAGATACCGCGGCGGGGAGTGGCGCAGCCGGATCTGCGGGTCGCGGTCAGCGCGCACCAGCGGCGCCGCGGCAGGCACCGGGGCGACGGTGGTCTCGGCGAGCGCCGCGAGCGCGGCGGCGGTGTCGTCGAACCAGGCGGTGGTGGCGTCCTCGCCGGGGGAGTCGGTCAGGGCCAGCAGATAGCAGCGGCCGGCATCGTGGTCGAGGACGACGGCGCGGTCGGCGAAGACCATCGCCGCATCCGCGGTGGGGGAGGTGTGCACGAGCTGCGCGCCGGCGTCGGCCTTGAGTTCGTACCCGAGATAGCCGACGTACCCGAGAGCGAACGCGAACGGCAGATCGTCGCGGGGCGCGACACGCCGCTCGGCCAGGCGACGCTCGAGGTGATCGAAGAAGGAGGTGTGGTGTTCGGCCACCGGGACACCGGGGCGGTGTTCGCGCACCAGGGTCTCCGCGACGCTGTAGGTGACGAATTCGGCGCGAGGCCCGGACCCGTCGCCGAGCACGGTGAAGCGGGAGCCGGGTTCGGTGGCGGCGCTGCCGTCGAGCCAGAAGCTGTGCGGTCCGGCCGCGAAGAGCGTGTCGTAGACGGTGTGCGGATCGGGGTGACAGTCCAGCACCCGGCAGTCGAGGACGTAGCGCGGCGTCGGGGGCGCGGCCGGCGGGGGCGGCGGTGCGGTCGGCGCACCGCTGCGGCGGGGCGTGAGATCACGAAAGTTGGCGAGCAGTTCGAATCCGTACTCGGTACAGATGGATTCGGGATGGAACTGCACGCCCCACAGCGGCCGCTGCCGGTGCGCCACCGCCATCAGCAGCCCGTCGGTGGTCCGTGCGATGGCGTCGAGTTCGTCGGGTACCCGGTCGGCGACCAGCGAGTGGTAACGCACCGCGACGAACGGGGACGGGATGCCGGCGAACAGGCCGGTGCCGGGGTGCACGATCTCGCTGGTGCGTCCGTGCACCGGTTCGGGGGCGGGCACCACGGCGCTGCCGAACAACTGGCACAGCCCCTGATGGCCGAGGCACACCCCCAGGGCGGGCACCCCGGAGTCGAGCAGGGCGCGGGCGCTGATCCCGAAGTCGCGGGGCCGGTCGGGACTGCCCGGGCCGGGGGAGACGACGACGTTGTCGAAGCGGTGTTCGCGGATCCGATCCCAGGAGGTGTCGTTGGGAACCACGATCGGCGCGGTGCCGTTGACGCGGGTGAGCAGGCTGTACAGGTTGTAGGTGAACGAGTCGTAGTTGTCGACCAGCAGTGTCCGGATCGGGAGCGCCATGGCGGCCTCACCTCCGCGATTCGCCGGACTCGGATCCTGCAGCACCGCCGCCGTCCCCGGCGACGATGCGATCCTCGACCCGGCAGGCCTCGTCGATGAGCAGCGTGTACAGCTGCTGCACGAACGCGCCGGACAATCCGTGCCGCTGGGCGTAGTCCTGGGCGCGGCGATGCACGAGCTGCATCCGGCCGGGTTGCAGGACCGCGATGTCGTGCCGCTGCTTGAGCCGGGCGACGTGGGCGCACAACGCCATCCGGTCGCGGATGTCGTCGAGCAGGGCCCGGTCCACCCGGTCGAGTTCGGCGCGCAGCGCTTCGAGCTCGGTTTCGGGTGTCGGCGCGGTCGTGGTGCGGGACGCGGCGGGGTTTCGGTCGGTCACGGAGGCACTCACCCCTTGTGCGGCGATACCGAACCGGGCAGATACCGGACAATGTCGGTCGTCTCGGTTCGTACGGTTCTCTGCGGTTTTTGTGCGGTTTTCGGCGGGGGCCCGACCGGGCTTCCGGTCGGCGTCCGCCAATAATTGCACGGGTGTCGATCAAGGTGCCGCCAATTGATCATTTTGTGCCACGGCCGCGACAGAACCCCACGAAAATTCGGGACACGGTGCCGGAAGAAACCGAATGCCGCCGCGGGAAGTGTTTCCCGCAACGGCATTCGGAGGTGTTACCGGTTCCCGGGGAGGGTGTTACCGGTTCCCGGGGAGCGATCCCGGGAATGCTTCAGGCGCCGCGGCGCTTGTTCTTGAGCAGCTCGAGACGTTCCTGCAGCAGCTCGTCGAGCTCCTCGACCGAGCGACGCTCCAGGAGCATGTCCCAGTGGGTGCGCGGCGGCTTGACCTTCTTCGGTTCGGGGGCGGCGCCTTCGACGAGGGTGCCTTCCAGCCCGTTCTTGCACATCCAGGTGCCCGGGATCTCGGCCTCGTCGGCGAACGGGACGTCGTATTCCTCGCCGTTGTCGCAGCGGTAGCGCGCGATCCGCCGCGGCGCCAGATCGTGGTCACGGTCGGTTTCGTAGCTCACCGCCCCGAGCCGGCTGCCTCGCAGTACACGATCTGCCATGGTGATGTCCTCTCTAGTGTGCTCCGCCCGGAGAGCTCGTCGTCGGTGCATCGAACGTCCACGCAGGTGGCGACGTCCACACCCTGTCAACGCCGACGCAGCCGAATCCGTTCCCGACGACCCGCCGCAGGGCCGGAAGCTCCAGTTTAGCGGCCGGGCCGACCGGCTCGGTAACGTGTCGCATCGTGACCGGACGTGAGGGCAGAGCCGCGAGCTGCGTGTGGTGCGGCCGGCCGGTGCCGGAGATCGGCACGGGACGGCGGCGCCGGTACTGCCGCCGGTCCTGCCGCCAGCGCGCCTACGAGCAGCGCAGCACCGCCCGCGACAGCGGACTGCCCGAGGACGCGGTGGTGCTCTCCGCCGAGGAGTGCACGGCCCTGACGGACCGGGCGTTCGAGGTGCGCTGCGCCGCGGAGGACGTGGCCACCGCCGTCGCCGAAGACGCCGACCCCGCGGAACTGGCCCGGTTGTGCGAGGAGTTGGTCACCCTGGCCCGCGCAGCCGAACGGCTCCGCTGACCGCCAGGCCCGGTCGGGCGCCGCGCACCCGGTCAGGCGAAGAACCCGCCCATGGTGAACACGACCTGGCAGAACGCGCCGTTGCTGTACTGCACCGAACCGAACAGGCTGGCCAGCACCGGTCCCGTTCCGGTGTCGAGGGTCTTGGACAGCTGCGGCACCCCACCGATCCGATCGTCGAGGGTCGCGATGCCACCGCGGAAACTCTCCATGTTCAGCCACACCAGCGTCAGGTCCGCCCGGGTGGGAGCGACCGGGATGGTGGGGGAGACGAAGATCTTGAGCTGACCGATCTGCACGTCCGGGTTGGTGTTGGGTCCGGGCTGGGCCCATCCCGTGGTCATCGCGTACGGCACGATGCCGCCTCCGCATCCCGGCCCGAAGGTGGGGGCGGGCTGCATGAACGGTTGCGGGGTGTTGCGCGGCGGCGCCTCGAACAGGGCCGGGGTGCGCGCGGCGTCGAGCATCGCCTCGACCGCGTCGGCGGTCTCCGGGGACGCGGCGGCGGCGCGGAGTTGCTCGACCGTCAGGCCTGGCGGGGCGGGGTCGGCGGCGGCGTGCACGGGCAACGCCACGGCGAGCGCCGCGGTGCACGCGGCGGCGAGGAAACGAACGGTCCGGCGGCGCGACATCTGGTGCTCCTTCGAGTCGGTTCTTCGAGTCGGTACGGAGACGAACGGGCAAAGCGAGGCGCACGAGGCTGACGAGGTTCGAGGATAAGCACCGGGTGCGCATTTCCGGGCGGTTTCACGAGTTTCGTCACGAATCCGACATTTCGGGTGAGTTTGCAATTCGGTAACCCGATCGGGACACAAAAGTAATTGTTTTCGCGACCCTCTCCGCTATTTCCGCTCGTAGCGTTACCCGGCGTCCGATATCGGAATTCCGACCGTTTCGTTTCCCGCAGTTGCCGCCCCGGTTTCCCCACATTCCGCGGCGGCGGTGGACTAGCTTGAGATGTGCTTCCGGTCACGCGGAAGCGAGCACGATCGAACGGGGGTCCGATCGCGCCGACACTCGGTCGGCGGCGGTCGGCTCCCGGACGCGATGTCGGGGGCGCCGGTCACGGTCAACATCGCTATCCGGAGGGGACATGTCGTTGCGACACCGTCGTGTGCAGATGCCAGCCGATGCCTTCCCGCTGTCGTCCGCGCAGCGCTCGATCTGGATCGCGCAGCAACTCGCGCCCGACGTGCCGATCTGCATCGCCCAATACGTCGACCTGCGCGGCGATCTCGACATCGACCTGCTGCGCCGGGTCGGGTACATCGCCGGCCACGAATTCCAGTCCGCCTTCCTGCGCGTCGTCGAGGTCGACGGCGAGCCGTACCAGTACGTCGACCACACCATCGAATCCGCCCGGATCCCGACGCTCGACTTCCGGTCCGCACCCGACCCGATGGCGGCGGCCCACGACTGGATGAGCGCCGACTACGCCACCCCGGTCGACCTCGCCACCGACCCGCTGGTGAACATGTCGATCCTGCGCATCGAGGACGACCGGCATCTGTGGTACAGCCGCATCCACCACGTGGCGCTCGACGGCTACGCCGCGATGACGATGGTCAACCGCATCGCCGCGCTGTACACCGCCGCCCTGGAAGAGCAGGAACCGGACCCGGTCCGGGCCGCCGACCTGCGCACCCTCTACGAATGGGACCGCGACTACCGCACCTCCGACCGGTACGACACCGACCGGGCCTACTGGATGGAACGAGTGGCCGGACTCGAGGACGGCTCCACCCTGGCCACCCGGCAGGCCCCCACGGCGGCCCGCAGCCGGCTGACCGGTCTCGCGCTGCCCGAGCACCTGGTGCAGGCCCTGACCGACGCCGACGACACCGCCGGCTCCTCGTCGACCGCGACCGTGGTGGCCGCCTTCGCGTGCTATCTCGCGCGGATGACCGGCCACGACGACGTCGTGATCAACCTGCCCGTCTCGGGCCGCACCACCGCGCTGGTGCGCCGCTCCGGGGGCATGCTCGTGAGCACCGCGCCGCTGCACGTGCGCCTCGAACCCGCCGACACCCGCGCCGACCACGTGCGCCGCGCCCAGTTGGAGCTGACCGGCGCCCTGCGCCACCAACGCTGCAGCCTCGAAGACATCCGCCGCGAAAGCGGCGCCGCCGGCGAGATCCACCGCTACGCCGGGCCGATGATCAACGTGATGCTCTTCCACCAGCAGATCCGGCTCGGCCCGATCCGCGGCGAATTCCACATCATGACCTCCGGCCCCGTCGAGGACCTGCTGGTCAACATCTACCAAAGCGGCACCCCCGCCCGCACGTTCATCGACTTCCGCGGCAATCCGCACCGCTACACCGACGCCGAACTGCGCACCCACCACACCCGCTTCGTCACCCTGCTCGACGCCTTCCTCCGCGCCGACGCCGACACTCCGGTCGAGGAGATCGACCCGGGCACCGCCGCGCTCGCGCGTGAGCACCGCCGCGCCGCCGCCACGGCCGACTTCTGGCGGCGCACCCTGGCCGGGGCGCCCGAGCACCTCACCCTGCCCGGCCCCGCCCCCCGCGTCCACGGCGCGGATCAGCGCACCCCCGACCACGCCGACGCCGAGTTCGACCTCGACCTCGACGTCGAACCGGCGACCCTAACCGACGACACCGACCCGCCCACCGGTCCGCCGGCCGCGTGGCTGCACTCCGCGGCGGCCGGG
>NZ_JAUZMZ010000224.1:0-6442 GCF_036327435.1 Rhodococcus chondri
GTGACGGACGGACCCCGGAATGTTGCCGAGCAACGGCGACGGATCGCGATCACCGGCGAACGGGACGACCGCGGTGACCTCGCCGTCGGCGACCTGGGGATGGTAATAACCCCAGTGGGCCATGTGCGAGTACCGCAGGTGCTCCGTCATCGTGCGGGCCGGGTCAGGGCAGCGCTGCGACGAGCTTGTCGACGTCGACGCGCGGACCCGAGAAGAACGGCGTCTCCTCGCGCACGTGCATGCGCGCTTCGGTGGCGCGCAGATCGCGCATCAGGTCGACGATCCGGTCGAGCGCGGGCGCCTCGAAGGCGAGGATCCACTCGTAGTCGCCGAGCGCGAACGCGGGCACGGTGTTGGCGCGCACCTCCGGGTAGGGACGTGCCTCCTTGCCGTGATCGGCGAGCATCTTGCGGCGATCGGCGTCGGGCAGCAGGTACCAGTCGTACGAGCGCACGAACGGGTAGACGCAGATGTAGTCACCGGGCTCCTCGCCCGCGATGAAGGCCGGCAGGTGGCTCTTGTTGAACTCGGCGGGCCGGTGCAGGGCCGTGTTCGACCACACGGGGGCGCTCGCCCGGCCGACGATCGTGGTGCGGCGGAAGTCCGAATAGAACTTCTGCAGGTCCTCGATGTGCTCGGCGTGCGTCCAGAACATGAAGTCTGCGTCGGCGCGCATACCTGCGATGTCGTAGAGGCCGCGCACGATGACGTCGGTGCCGTCGAAGGAAGCAAGGAACTTCTGCATATCTTCGATGGCCTCGGCGCGATCGTCCCCGAGAACTCCCGGCTGGATCCGGAACACGGACCACATCGCGTAGCGAAGGGTGGAATTGAGCTTTTCGTAATCGAGACGTGCCATGCCGCTATCCTGCCACTCGCGCGGCCAGATGTGCCGCGGCCCTCGTGCCTGATTCGACACACGCGGGCACCCCGACGCCGTGCAGCATCGCCCCGGCGATTTCGAGCCCGTCCACGGTCGCGATTTCCTGTTCCAGCGCGGCGACGATGTCGTTGTGCCCGGCGCGGTATTGGGGAAGGCCGCCGTGCCAGCGTTGCACGAAGGCGTCCACCGGCTCGTCGGTGACACCGGTGACGGTGGCCAGGTCGGCGCGCGCGAGGTCCACGAGCCGGTCGTCGGCCTCGTCGACAAGCGAGTCGTCGCCGTACCTGCCGAAGGAGGCACGCGCGAGCGCGACCTCGCGAGTGGCCAGATGCGGCCATTTGCGACTCGACAGGGTGAACGCCTTCGCGGACAGGTCCTCTCCGGTCGCGACGAGGATTCCGGAGTTTTCCGGCAGGGCCACGGCGGCGGGCAGTGCGAGCGCGACGACGACGGACGACGCGAGCGGGATCCGTTCGGCGCGTGAGGCGGCGACGGGAACCGGGTCGGCGAGCAGGGTCGCCATCCGGGTGGCGGGGACGGCGAGAATCACTCCGTCGACATCACCGACCGGGTCCAGCGACCAGCGATCACCGTTGCGGCGGAGGCCGGATGCGACGGTGTGACAGCGGATCTCGGCGCGTGACGCCTCTACGAGCGCGTCGATCAACACCTGATATCCGTCGCGGAGCGTACCGAAGACCGGAGTGGCCGACGGCTTCGGCAACGCCCGCACCACCGCATCGGTGAGACTGACCGCGCCCTCGTCGAGCGCGGCGGCGAGCGTCGGAACGGTCGCCCGCACGCCGGCCGTGTCGGACAGACCCGAGTACACGCCACCGAGGAGTGGGTCGACGCTGCGTCGCACCACCTGTTCCCCGAACCGGGAACCGACCAGTTGCGCGACGGACATGTCGCCGTCGCGGTCCCAGTGCAGCGGTTCGCCGGGTTCGGCGGCGACGCGTGCGAGGGTGTCCTCGTCGACCAGGCCCTCGACCGATGCGGCGCCGGACGGTATTCCCATCAGGGTGGCGGTGGGCAGGGGGTGCAGGTGGCCTCCGGCATAGAGCAGTGGCCGGGCCCCGGACGGGTACACGAGCTGATCCGTCAGACCGAGCTCGTCGAGCAGCGCCGGAACCTCCTGCCGCCGGCCGATGAACGCCTCTGCGCCCACGTCGACCGGTCCGCCCGCGAGGGTGACGGTGCGGAGCTTGCCGCCGAGTCGGTCCGACTGCTCGAGGAGCACGATCCGAGCATCGGAGCCGAGTGAGCCGCGTAGGCGGTAGGCCGCGACGAGTCCGGTGATACCGCCGCCGACCACGGCCACGACCGGCGCGGTCACAGCGAGTGCACGAGCTCGACGACGGCGGTCAGGATGCCGGGGTCGGTGTCGGGGAGGACACCGTGGCCCAGATTGAAGATGTGTCCGGTGGCTCCGGCGGCCAGCGCACGGTCGGCGGAGGCGACCACGCGCCGCACCTGCTGCTCCATCACGTCGCGGCCGGCGAACAGGATTGCCGGATCGAGGTTCCCCTGCAGCGCCTTGCCCGGACCGACACGTTCCGCGGCGACCTCGAGCGGGACACGCCAGTCGACTCCGACGACGTCGGCTCCGGCTTCCCCCATCGCACCGAGCAGTTCACCGGTGCCGACGCCGAAGTGGATTCGCGGGACTCCCGCGGACGCGATCTCGGCGAATACGCGCTGGGAATGCGGCAGCACGTACTCGCGGTAGTCGGCCAGCGACAACGCGCCCGCCCAGGAGTCGAACAGCTGAACCGCATCGACACCGGCGGTGAGCTGGGCGCGCAGGAACCCGATGGCGGTGTCGGTGAGCCGCCCGAGCAGCGCGTGCCAGGTCTTCGGATCCGAGTACATGAGTGCTTTTGTGCGTTCGTGGTTGCGGCTCGGACCGCCCTCGACAAGATACGAGGCGAGAGTGAAGGGAGCGCCGGCGAAACCGATCAGCGGCGTGTCACCCAGTTCGCGGGTCAGCAGGGTCACGGCGCGGGAGACAGCTCCGACCTCTTCCGGTTCGAGCATCGGCAGCGCCTTGACATCGGCCGCGCTCCGGACGGGATTCGCGACGACGGGGCCGGTACCGGCGACGATGTCGAGGTCGATACCGGCAGCCTTGAGGGGCACGACGATGTCGGAGAACAGAATGGCCGCGTCGACCTTGTGGCGGCGTACCGGCTGCAGGGTGATTTCGCAGACCAGCTCGGCATCGAAGCAGGATTCGAGCATCCCGACGCCGGCGCGGATCTCTCGATACTCCGGCAGGGAGCGGCCCGCCTGCCGCATGAACCACACCGGTCGATGCGTCGGCGCGGCTCCGCGTGCCGCCGCCAGCAGAGGTGCGTGTGGCAGCACCCTCCGTGACGGGTACTCCGCAGGCGCAGCAGAGCCGACATTCGTGTTCTCCAAGCCGGTCATGGATCCTCGTTCTTCCGAAGGCACGGTCGCTGCCCATGCTGCCACGCGCTCCTGGCCCGCCGGAATCGGCGCGCCTCCCGCGTGCGTTGGGTCACCGGCACTAACGTCCGCTGTCGTGACCACCTCGCCCGCCGAGCCGGCCCGCTTCCGCGCAGCAATCGAGGCGATGAACACAGCCGACGTTCGTCCGGAGATCGAGGTCGCGCCGATCCGGCCGCCGCAGCGGCTCGCCCCCCACAGCTATGCGCTGGGGGCCGAGGTGCTGCACGACGAGAACGCCCCCGTGCCGGAGCAGTCCGAAGGCGATGCGTTCGGGCGGCTGATCCTGCTGTACGACCCCAACGGGGACGAGGCGTGGCACGGTACGACACGTCTGGTCGCGTACATCCAGGCGGACGTCGATGCGACCCTGGCCGCCGATTCACTGCTACCGGAGGTGGCGTGGAGCTGGCTCGTCGATGCCCTGGAGGCGCATCGCGAGCCGATGACCGCCCTCGGCGGCACCGTCACCTCGACGAGTTCGGTGCGTTTCGGTGACATCGCCGGTCCCGCCCGCGCGCATCAGCTCGAGGTGCGCGCGTCGTGGACTCCACTGTCCGACGTCCTCGGTCCGCATGTCGAGGCGTTCTGCGAGGTTCTCGCGTACGCCGCGGGGCTGCCGCCCACCGGAGTGACCCGGCTGCAGCCCTGAAAACCGCAGTTCCCAACCGGGAAACACCGAATACATCTAGAACACGTTCTACTATGGGGGTATGCAGCGCCTCAGCGGGTTGGACGCCGGCTTCCTCTACCTCGAAACTCCGAATCAGCCGCTACACATCTGCGGGCTGATCATTCTCGACCCCGGTACGGTGCCCGGAGGCTACGACTTTCCCGCACTTCGGGCGGAACTCGCCGCGCGGCTCGCGGCCGTGCCCCGATTCCGGATGAAGATCGCCGACAGCCGCTTCAACCCCGATCATCCCGTGTGGGTCGACGACACGCATTTCGACCTCGACCGCCACCTCCACCGGATCGCCGTCCCGGCGCCCGGGACACGGCGTGAGCTTGCCGATCTGTGCGGACATATCGCCGCGCAGCCACTCGACCGCTCCAAGCCACTGTGGGAGATGTGGCTCGTCGAGGGACTCGACGACGGTGGCGTCGCCGTCTTCGCGAAGATGCACCATGCCGGGGTCGACGGCGTCACCGGCGCGGCGATGATGGCGCAACTGTGCAGCCTGGAGCCGGACGCGCCGCGCCCTACGCCCGATTCGGGTGGCGCCGGCAGCGGGCACAGTCTCGAGATCGCGCTCGGGGGCATGCTCAACGTCGCCCGCCGGCCCTTTCACCTCGCCCGCATCCTGCCGTCCACGTTGACCTCGGTGTCGTCGTGGGTCTTCCGGGCCCGTCGCGGGGCGGCGATGCCGGCGCCGTTCACCGCACCGCGGACCCCCTTCAACGGCACCCTCACCGGTCACCGGTCCGTGGCGTTCGTCCCGCTCGACATCGCCGACGTGAAGACCGTCAAGAACGCGTTCGGCGTCACGGTCAACGACGTCGTGATGGCACTGTGCGCCGGTGCGCTGCGCACTTACCTCGACCGTCGCGGGGAACTCCCCGACACCTCGCTCGTCGCGGTGGTGCCGGTGTCGGTCCACGACAAATCGGATCGGCCCGGCCGCAACCAGGTTTCGGCGATGTTCGCCAGTATGCAGACCCATATCGACGATCCGGTGCAACGCTTGCGCGCCATCGCCGACACCGCCGAGGTCGCGAAGGACCACAACTCCGAAATCGGAGCGAACCTGCTGCAGGACTGGTCGGAATTCATGGACCCGACGGTGTTCGGTACCGCGATGCGGGCGTATTCCGCGCTGCGCCTGGCCGAGAAGCATCCGGTGATCCACAACCTGGTCGTATCCAACGTGCCGGGCGCGCCGATGCCGCTGTATTTCCTCGGCGCGCGCATCACGGCGATGTACCCGTTCGGGCCGATCTTCGACGGCGCCGCACTGAACATCACGGTGCTTTCACTCGACGGCAAGCTCGACGTCGGTGTCATCGCCTGCCCCGACCTGGTCCCGGACCTGTGGGAACTCGTCGACGAGTGCCCACGCGCGCTCGACGAGCTGCTGGCCGCCGCCCACGCCGCAGCGGACGACCCGGAAGCAGCTTCCCGGGTCGGGAAAGCTCACGGAGCCGACGGGTGACACCGGCCGTGTCGGATCGCGTGAGCACCTCGGGACCGGGCAGCGCTAGAGTCACGCCCATGTCGGCAGGACAGGACAACGAATTGGTACCCCCGGACAGCGATTCTCAGCGAGCCCCTGTACCGCTCCTCGCGCCTCGCGAGGGAGTTCCCGAGGTCGTGACCACAGCGGCCGGTGTAGCCGAAGCCGCAGCAGCATTGGCGGGCGGCAGCGGACCGCTCGCCGTCGACGCCGAACGCGCGTCGGGGTACCGGTATTCGGGACGCGCCTACCTCGTCCAGCTGCGGCGAATCGGCTCGGGAACCATTCTGCTCGACCCGATTCCCACCGTCGCGGACCTGGCTCCGCTCGCAGAGGTGATCAACGACCTCGAGTGGGTCCTGCATTCTGCCGATCAGGACCTGCCCGGACTTGCCGAACTCGGCCTGCGTCCCACCGCGCTGTACGACACGGAGCTCGCCGGACGGCTCGCAGGATTTCCGCGGGTCGGGCTCGCGGCGATCGTCGCGCAGACCCTCGGGTTCGAACTCCGCAAAGGACACGGGGCGGCGGACTGGTCGACGCGACCGCTTCCCGAGGCCTGGCTCAACTACGCCGCTCTCGATGTGGAGATTCTGGTCGAGCTGCGCGAAGCAATGGCAGCCGAGCTCGAGCGGCAGGGCAAGGCAGAGTGGGCAGCACAAGAGTTCGAGCACATCCGGCTCGCCGATCCGTCGGCACCGAAACCGGACCGGTGGCGGCGCACATCGAAGGTTCACACCATCAAGGACCCCCGCCGCTTGGCGGTGGTGCGGGAGCTGTGGCTCACGCGCGACGAGATCGCCGCGCGCCGCGACATCGCGCCGGGCCGGATACTGCCCGACTCGGCGATCATCGCCGCTGCCGAGGCCGATCCGCGCACGATCGGTGACCTGCGTGACCTTCCGGTATTAGG
>NZ_JAUZMZ010000225.1:0-6428 GCF_036327435.1 Rhodococcus chondri
GGCCGGCACCGGCGCGGCCGCCACCGTCGACGGCCGGCGCGTCACTGTCGGCAGCCTCACGTTGCCCGCCGACGCACCGGGCTGGGTCCGGGCAGTGCTCAGCCGGGCCGCCCTCGACGGTGCCGTCGTCGCGTGGGTCACCGTCGACGGCGACCTCGCGGGCGCCCTGCTGCTCGTGGATCCGTTGCGCCGCGACGCCGCCCGCACCTTGCGGCGGCTCCGCTCGGCCGGGCTGAACCGTCTGGTCATGCTCACCGGCGACCGGCACGAACCGGCCGAGGAGATCGGGTCCGTCCTCGGCCTCGACGAGGTGTACGCCGAGCAGACCCCGGCCGACAAGGTGAACGGCGTCCGCACCGAGCGTGAGTCGGCGGTGACGGTGATGGTTGGCGACGGCGTCAACGACGCGCCCGCGCTGGCCGCCGCGACAGTAGGCGTCGCGATGGGCGCCCGCGGGTCGACGGCGAGTTCCGAGGCCGCGGACATCGTGCTGACCACTGACCGTCTCGACCGGCTTGCCGACGCGATGGAGATCGCGCGCCGCTCCCGGCGCATCGCCGTGCAGAGCGCCACCGTCGGCATGGGCTTGTCGCTGGTCGCTATGGGGTTCGCCGCGTTCGGGTACCTGCCTCCGGCGATGGGCGCCCTGCTCCAGGAAGGCATCGACGTCGCAGTCATCGTCAACGCCCTGCGTGCCCTGCGCGGTGACCGCGCCCGCGAACTGGACCTGTCCGACGAGACCGAGACGATGCTGCTCAGGTTCTCCGCCGAACACGACGTGCTGCGCGACGAGCTCTCGATCCTGCGCGAGGCCGCCCAACTGCTCGCCACCGGAGACCTCGTCGCCGCCCATACGGCACTGCGCCGCGTCGATACCTTCCTGTTCGACACGCTTCTCCCCCACGAACGGGCCGAGGACAGCGAGTTGTACCCCGCCCTGGCGGCACCGCTGGGCAGCCGGGAGGCGACCGCGACGATGAGCCGCATGCACGCCGAGATCGATCGGCTCAGCCGCCGCCTGCGCACGCATCTCGAGCAGGCCGATGCCGCAGGCGGCCTGCGCGCCGACCAGTGCGACGACCTGCTCGCCGGACTCTACGGGTTGTACGCGCTGCTGAGGCTGCACTTTGTGCAGGAGGAGGAAAACTACTTCACCCTCGCACCGGAGGGAGACTTGTCCCCGGAGGCGCCACAGCAGCGGATGTGAGCGAGAGCCTCGACTCTGGCGGGAATGCGCTCACAATTCTGGGACGCCGACACCTTGCGAAGAACCGCATCCTTCGCCGAACTGACCTGAAGGGCACGCTACGTGCGCGTACGCTGCACTCTCATGGTCAGTATCACCGGACCCGGTGAGGGGGCCACGGGCAATGCCCGGTAGGTGGCGCACCCGGTTCACCGGCTCGGACGCCCTCACCGACCAACCGGACTTCGCGCTGGTCGGGGTCGTGCGGGTGCCCCAGGAACAGCCCAGCCCAGGGCGGGCGATCGCCCGCCGGATCGGGTACGCACTGACCGCGTTGGCGATCGCGGTGGTCGTGGTCTACCTCGGCCGCGGCGGCTACCGGGACGTGCAGGACACTCCACTCTCGCTACTGGACTGCATCTACTACGCGACGGTGTCGCTCTCGACCACCGGCTACGGCGATATCACCCCGCTGACGCCACAGGCTCGGATGATCAACATCTTGGTGATCACCCCGTTGCGGGTGTTCTTCCTCATCGTGCTGGTCGGCACCACGTTGGCGGCGCTCACCGAAACCTCGCGGCAGGCGTTCCAAATCCAGCGGTGGCGCCGACGAGCACGCAACCATGTCGTGGTGGTCGGGTACGGCATCAAGGGTCGCGCTGCGGTGGATGCGATGTTCGGTGAGGGCACCGATCCGTCCGAGATCGTGGTAGTCGACACCGACCCGGCCGCCCTCGAGTTCGCCACCCGCCAGGGTCTGGTCACCGTGCACGGCTCGGCCACCAAGTCCCAGGTTCTGCGCTTGGCCGGCACCTCGCACGCGTCCGCGGTGGTGGTTGCCACCGGGCGTGATGACACGGCGGTCTTGGCCACGCTCACTGCTCGTGAGCTCGCGCCCGGCGCGAAGATCGTGGCCGCGGTGCGTGAAGCGGAGAACACCGATGTGCTGCGTCAGTCGGGCGCCGACACCGTGGTCGTCTCCGCCGCCACCGCCGGTCGGCTGCTGGGGGTGGCGATGTCGGCCCCGTCGGTGGTGGAGATGATCGAGGACCTGCTCACCCCGGAGACCGGTTTCGCGGTCACCGAACGCGAGATCGAACCCGACGAGATCGGTGCTTCACCGCGATATCTGTCGGATCTGGTGCTCGGTGTCGAACGGGGCGGGCGGCTGCTGCGGGTGGGCGCGGGCGACGCCGAGATCCTCGCCCCGGGTGACCGACTGCTCTACCTGCGACGCATACCCGATTGACCTGCGAACGGAGCGGACATGGACCCGCAACACGTCATCGAAGTGCGCGATCTGCACAAGCACTTCGGTCACGTTCACGCCCTGGACGGACTCGACCTCACGGTCGACGCCGGAGAGATCCACGGCTTCCTCGGACCCAACGGATCCGGAAAGTCCACCACTCTGCGGGTCCTGCTGGGAATCCTGCGGGCTACCTCCGGCCGGGTACGAATGCTCGGACGCGACCCCTGGTCCGATGCGGTCACGATGCACCGCGATGTCGCGTATGTGCCCGGCGATGTCACGCTGTGGCCGTCCCTGACCGGCGGGGAAACGATCGATCTGCTGGCACGACTGCGGAGCGGACTCGACGAACACCGCCGCGACGAACTGATCGCACGATTCGCGCTCGATCCCCGCAAGAAGACGCGCAGCTATTCCAAAGGCAACCGGCAGAAGGTCGCCCTGATCTCGGCGCTGTCGTCGCATGCCCGGATTCTGCTGCTCGACGAACCCACCTCCGGCCTGGACCCATTGATGGAACAGGTCTTCCGTGACTGCGCCCGGGAATCGGTGGACCGCGGCGCCACCATCCTGCTCTCGAGCCACATCCTCTCCGAGGTGGAGGCGCTCTGCCAGAAGGTCACCATCATCCGCGACGGCAGGACCGTCGACACCGGCGCCGTCGATGAGATGCGGCACCTGAGCCGCACCTCCATCACCGCCGAACTACTCGGTGACCCCGGCGATCTGCACCTGATCCCCGGCGTCACGGATGTCACGCTCGACGGCAGCACGTTGCATTGCCAGGTCGACAACGACGACCTCGGCCGACTGATCCGCCTGCTCGGCGACACCGGCGTCCGCAGCCTGATCAGCACACCACCCACGCTGGAGGAGTTGTTTCTCCGACACTATCGGGTGGACACCGCACCGGAGGACCGGACCGCCCCCAAGGCCGAGGAGCGGGCATGATCACGATCTCCGCGCCCTACCCCCACGACACCGGTCGCATGGGCGCCGACTTCGCCGGCACACGGCAACTTCTGCGGCTGTGCCTGCGCCGCGACCGGATTGTGCTGCCGCTGTGGGTCCTGATCCTCGGCGTGCTGATGCCGATGACGTATGCGGGCAGCATCGAAGCGGTCTACCCCACCACCGCCGATCTGGCGAAGTTCGCCGCAGCGACCGCAGCCAGCCCAGCCCAGATCGCGATGTACGGGCCGATATTCAACGCCAGTCTCGGCGCGGTGGCGATCTGGAAAGCCGGTGCGCTCCATACCGTGATCGCAGTCGCGGTGATCCTGACCGTCGTCCGGCACACCCGCGCCGAGGAAGAAGCCGGACGCGCCGAACTGATCGCGTCCACCTCGATCGGCCGTTACGCCGGGTTGACGGCCGCACTCGCCCTCACCGCGGGCGCATCGGTCGTCACGGGAGCATCGTTCGGGCTCGTGCTGTACCTGTACAACCTGCCCCCGGCTGGCTCGGTCGGCTTCGGAAGCGCGCTCGCCGCAAGCGGTCTGGTCTATACCGGCGTCGCTGCCGTCGCCGCGCAGTTGACCACCTCGGCCCGCCCGGCCCGCGGGATCGCCCTCGGCACCGTGGGGGTGTTCTTCGCGCTGCGCGCCGTCGGTGACGCCGGTTCCGGACCACTGTCGTGGTTGTCCCCGCAAGGCTGGTCTCTACAGCTGCGCCCGTTCGCCGACGAACGCTGGTGGGTCCTGCTTCTGCACGTGGCCGCCACGGCGGCAACGATCGCCACCGCGTACATGCTGCTGCGTCGGCGCGACCTCGGCGGCGGACTCATCGCTGAACGCCCTGGCGAGAAGACCGCCGGTCCGACTCTCGCCGGCCCTGTGGGCCTGGCCTGGCGCATGCACCGCGGCACGCTGCTCGCCTGGAGCATCGCTCTGCTTCTCTACGGCCTGCTGTTCGGCAGCGCCGCACACGGACTCGGCAACCAACTCGGCGACAGCCAGACGATCGGCAACGTCCTGGCCCGACTCGGCGGAACCACCACCATCGAAGACGCCTTCGTCGCTCTCGCACTCACCATGCTGGGCATCGCGGCTTCTGCGTACGCGATCTCCGCAACCCTGCGGCTCCACTACGAGGAAACCGCCCACCGTGCCGAACCGGTGATCGCCGGGCAGGTCGGCCGCATCCGCTGGGCATCGAGCCACCTACTGTTCGCGGCGCTCGGCCCGGCAGTGGCCCTCGTCATTGCCGGTCTCGCGGTCGCAGTGACGTACGGTGCGGCCGTCGGTGACGTCGCCGGCACACTCCCTGCGACGGTCGGCGGCGCCCTGGTGCAACTGCCTGCGATCTGGATCTGTGTCGGCGTCACCATGGCGCTCTTCGGGTGGCTACCGCGAATCACGCCCGCGGCGTGGGCGATCTACGTGGCGTTCCTGTTGATCTTCACCGTCGGTTCGCTCGCCGATCTCCCACCCTGGGTGCTCGATCTGGAACCCTTCGGGCACCTCCCGAAACTGCCCGGCGCAGCATTCACCCCCGCACCCGTGATGTGGGAAACACTCATCGCAGTGGCGCTCATCGTGGCCGGAGCGCTCGGCTTCCGCCGCCGCGACCTGCGGTGACGGCACAGCCGAACGCAGAAGCGGAGAAGTCGGCGGGAACTCATGGCCCGAGAAGCACCGCTGCCGTCCCGACTGTTGCGGTCATCAGTAGAGCCGTGAACAGCCCCGTGACCAACGAGGCACCGGCCATGAGAACGACCGTCCCGGAGAACAGACCGGCGCCTATGACACCCGCAGGCAGGAACAGTACGGCGCCGCGTTCCCGGGTTTTGCCGGACGTCTGGGCGTTGGTGCGGAACACCGTGGGGTGCTTCCGTCGAAATATGGATGGATGAAAACCCTCGTGGCGGAGGCGATGGAGGGCCCGGCGGCGAGGCTCCAAATATCTGGACACAGTTCCCCGCACAGGGAAATGTATGACCCCCGGTCTGGGCCAGACTCGGACAGCGCCGAAGGTTGGGACGGTTTCGATACGGCGTCACCCAATTCCGTGGTGCCACTTGCTACAAGGATAGTCGTGTGTGGACCGTCATCCATCGCCACAACCGTTCCGCGATACGACGATGACCACAGGGTTGTAGGTCCGTAGCTGCAGGATCATCATCGATGGAGACGAGACGAAGTTTTCCCTGTGCCACAACAGGATCTGCGACAGCGGAAGCGGGGTTCGATTCCTGGTGGTGCAACTGCAGGAGCGGTGATGTGTGCAAAGTGGCCCTTCATGGCGCGGTACGCACGGATGGCGCCGTGGCACCGCAATCCTTTGATTCGGGGATGCCCCCGGATCGATGCCGTTGCCATGCTCATCACGGCGACAGTCGTCCTGCTCCTGGTGCCGATCGCCGCCGCCTGCGGCACCGCTGCCTACGCTGACGAGAAAGCTGCAGCGGAGACCACTCGTCTCAGCGACCGCGAGGTGACGGCGGTCCTGCTCGCGCCCGCCCAACCCGCGTGGGGCGCCGAAACCGACGACACGACCGCCCACCGTGCTCACGCCTCCGCCCAGTGGGTTGTCGACGCCATCCCCCATACCGGCGACTTGACGGTCGCACGGGGCGCCGAGCCAGGAGACACCACGACCATCTGGGTAGACAAGAACGGGCGGGTCGTTCCCCCTCCTGCGACGGATCGGCATGTACTGGCCGACGCGATCAGTATCGGAGTGACGGCGTGGATGTTCGGATCCGCGGCCGCGGCTGCGGCCCGGGTATTGGTGCGCCGGTGGAACTGGGCCCACCGAATGAGGCAATGGGAATACGAGTGGGATCGATTCGACCGGCACCGCGACCGGCCGCGGCCACTCGTCGCAGTCGGCCTCCTCGCGTCGGCGACAGCGGTGTTGCTCTGTGCCGCAGGAGGAATCAATGCCGAGTACGACGCGTATCCGACGGTACGCGCCGCCCTCGGCATCAGCGACTACCGCACCGTCCCGTTCGATGCGAAACTGGCGCCCGAGCCACAGTCTGGC
>NZ_JAUZMZ010000226.1:0-6293 GCF_036327435.1 Rhodococcus chondri
GTGCCGGTGCCGGCCACGGCCGGAGCCACCCAGCCGAAGTACACATATCCCACTCCGAGCAGCGGATACGACCGCCACCGCGATCCGATGGTGCCGGCCGTAAGGAACGCCGCGATCAGCGACAGGAAGACCGGGCCGTACCCGTAGCCGCGGATCGTGTACGTCGCGGTCGCAGCGAAGACGATCAGCAGCACCGTCGTCGGGTAGCTCCGCCGCAGCAGCAACACGACCGGACCGGTCACGAGCAGGCCGTATGCGAACGCGTCGAGGGGCACGGTCAGTGGCTGATGGCTGTTGGCCGGGGGACTGCCGGCCACTTGGAGAACCGCGATCACGACCGCCACCGTCACGTCGGCGCGGGACGGCATCCGGCGCGGCACAGGAGCGGGCACTGCCACAGTCCGAACCTAGTCCGCGGTATCGCGCGCTGTCATCGTCCGCTGCGCGTAACCGAAATGACGCGCGCAGGCCGAGGCGCCGGACCGACGGCGGCGCGCACTCTCGGAGCATGTCGAACGAAATCGTGGTCACCGATCGGATCACCAAACGATATGGCTCGCAGACGGTCGTCGACTCGGTCGATCTGCACGTGCGTGGCGGTGAGGTGTACGGATTCCTCGGCCCCAACGGCGCCGGAAAGACGACGACGCTGCGGATGCTGGTCGGACTGGTCCGTCCCACCACCGGATCGGCGAGGGTGTTCGGTCGGCCCCCCGGCGATCCGGCCGCCGCGGCCCGGACAGGCGTCCTCATCGAGTCGCCCGGCTTCTACCCGTACCTGTCCGGGCGGGAGAACCTGCGGGTGCTGGCGCGGTACCGCGGGCTCGGCGAGAGGGACGTCGACGACGCGCTGCACCGCGTCGGACTGGCCGAGCGTGCCGCCGACCGCTACCGCACCTACTCGCTGGGTATGAAGCAGCGGCTCGGTGTGGGCGCGGCGCTTCTCGGCGAGCCGGAACTGCTGATCCTCGACGAACCGACGAACGGCCTCGACCCCGCCGGAATGGCGGAGATGCGCGTGCTCGTCGTCGCACTCGCCGACCACGGCCACGCGGTGCTGCTGTCGAGTCACATGCTCGCCGAGGTCCAGCAGGTCTGCGACCGGGTGGGCGTCATCTCGCACGGCAGGCTGGTGACCGAATCGACAGTCACCGAACTGCGGGGAGACAGCCGGCTGCTGCTGCGCGCCGAACCCCGCGACCGGGCGTACGCGACGGTTGCCGAGTTCGTCGAGCCCGCTGCGATCGGCCGGGACGGTGATGGGCTCGTCGTCGACATCGCGGCCGGCCGGACCCCCGTGCTCGTGCAGCGCCTGGTCGATGCGGGTGTCGACGTGTACGAGCTGACCCGGCGCGAACGAACCCTCGAAGAAGTCTTCTTCCAGATGACGGCGGACGTGTTCGAAAGCGAGGAGTTGTCATGAACAAGCTCATCGCCGGGGCGCGGGCGGAGTTCGTGCGCCTGCGGATCTGGCCGACGATGTGGGTGTTGCTCGCGTCGTGGATCGTGCTGAATCTGGTGTTCCTGTACGTGTTCGACTACATCACCTACAAGACCGGCGGGACGACGAGCATGTCGAGTAACGCGCCCGCCGACGTGCTGTTGAACCGGATGCTTCCCGCCGCAGTGCCGTCGGTGTTCACACAGGGTATGGCCATGTTCGGGGGCGCGTTGATGCTCATCCTCGGTGCGCTCACGGTCGGTAGCGGATACGGCTGGGGCACCTGGAAGACGGCATTCACGCAGGGGCCGTCCCGTACGGCGGTGCTCGGCGGCACCCTGGCGATGCTGGCGGTGGTGGTGCTGGCACTGGTCGCGGTCGTAGCGGTGATCGATCTCGGTGCGGCCACGCTGATAGCGAGCATCGAATCTCGTTCCGCGGCGCTGCCCGCGCCGGGAGAACTGCTGCGTGCGGTCGGCGCGGGGGCCCTGATCCTGGGGATGTGGACGAGCGCGGGGGTCCTGCTCGGCGCGATCGCCCGCGGACCGGCGTTGTCGGTGGGACTCGGCCTGGTGTGGGTGCTGGTCGTCGAGAACCTGCTGCGAGGCGTCGGTGCCGTGCTCGAACCGGTAACGGTCGTCACCGATCGGCTGCCCGGAACCGCTGCCGGATCGCTGGCCGGAGCCTTGCGCGACGGCGGGGGAGACGCCACCCCCGGCGTCGTGGACATCCTGAGCGGCCCGACCGCCGCGGGCGTGCTGGCCGTCTACCTCGTGGTGTTCGGTGCCGGCGCGGTGTGGTGGATGCGCCGCCAGGAGATGTGACCGCGCACGGCGCGGCGAGCGTCAGGGCTGACCGGGCAGCGCCACCGTCGGTGGTGTGATGCCGAGAGCCGACCGCCACCACGCCGCGCGCAGCGCCGCCTCGGTGAGCGCGTCGATCGCGGTGGCCCGGGCGGGTTCGCTGCGTGCGCGCTCGACGACCGAACGCCACGCGGTCGCGGTGTCGGATTCGATCTGCACGGCCAGTTGTGCGGCGCCGACCGGATCGGTCACGGGGAACGGCACCGTGTACCCCGGCGCGGCGACCGGGGGTTCGAGTCCGGCGGCGCGCAGGGCGTCGATCGTTGCGTCCCGGCGTGCGCGGTGCGCGGCGGTGTCGGCCGAGACCTGTTCGGCCCGCGACGGATCCGCGAACGCGGCGACCAGTCCGTACCCGAACACGGCGGCGTGCTCGGCGGCGAGCGCCTCGATAAGGGATCGCTGTTCGGGTCCGGGTTCGGGAGAGCTCATGGGAGCAGCACCGCCGTCTCGACCGCGCACGCAGCACTGATCGACGCGAGCAGGCCGGAGCGATAACCCTGCAGGATCCGGGCGAGATCGGCGGCGCTGCGCTGCGAGCGCTGCAACCCCTCGCGCAACAGTTCGACGGTCGGCTGCTCACCGGTCGCGGCGGCCGTCGTGGTCGCGGCCGACGAGGGGTCGGTCGGGGTCGTGCCGGCCAGGCGGGCGACCTCGGCATCGAGGACCTGCGCGTGCTCGGCGCGCTCGGTTCCGATCGTGGTGAGCGCCTCCGCGCGGTCCGGGTGGAGGGCGACGAGCGCGGTCGCGGTCGCGGCCTCGGCGCGGGCCCGGGCGGCCTGCGCGATCAGGGGATCCGGCTCCGGCTCGGAGTCGTCGTCGGTAATTGCGCACCCGGCGGCACCGAGAACTCCGACACCGCCGAGCGCGGCCGAGGACCACCGCAGCAGGGTTCGTCGGGAGACGGTAGGAGGTATGGCTGGCATCGGCACCGGACCATCGTGCCAGCACCGGATGATCGGTCCGGACAGCGGCCTGGTCACGGCACACCGGAAGGGGCGTTACGCTGGATGCCTGCCGGTTCGTCTGTCGAACCGGCCTACTGTCAGCTGCGACCACAACTGAACGAGGAGCCCGTCGCCATGCCTGTGCCGCCACCGGAGAGGATTGTCGAGCTCGTCTCCGACTTGCTCGCCAGTCAGGGATACGACCTCGAGGATGTCGTGGTGACCGCGGCAGGCAAGCACAGCACGGTGCGGCTGATGGTCGACAGCGATGCCGGTCTGAGCCTCGACGAGGCCGCCCGGCTCAGTCGTCTCCTGTCGGACTCGTTCGATGCGGTCTCGGAGTTCGGGGAATCGCCGTACGTCCTCGAGGTCACCAGTCCGGGTATCGGGCGGCCGCTCACTCTCGATCGGCATTGGCGACGCGCGCAGGGGCGTAAGGCGAAGGTCGAACTGGCCGACGAGACGATCGTCGGGCGGATCGGGGAGCTGATCGGCGACGAGATCCGCCTCGTCGTACCGGACCGCTCCGGACCGGTCGTGCGCGGGATCCCGCTCGCCGAGATCCGTAACGCCGTGGTGGAGGTGGAGTTCTCCCCTCCGAACCCGCGCGAACTGGAACTGGCCGGTGGCCTGCCCGACGGGCGCGTGGCAGCGGGCGAGATCGACGAGACCGACGAGGAGCCGGCCGACGAAGACGGCACGGCCGACGGCAGCAACGAAGAAAACGAAGCGAGGACGGACAAGTGAATATCGAGATCGCGGCTCTGCGAATGCTGGAGTCGGAGAAGAACATTCCGTTCGAGGAATTGATCGAGACGCTGGAGACGGCGCTGCTCACGGCGTACCGGCACGTCGACGGCCACCAGCCCCACGCGCGGGTCGTGGTGGACGTCAAGACCGGCGCCATCCAGGTGCTCGCCGAGGAACGCGACGCCGATGGCAACCTGGTGTCCGAGTGGGACGACACTCCGGAGGATTTCGGACGGATCGCCGCGACCACCGCACGCCAGGTCATCATGCAGCGCATCCGCGACGCGGAGCACGAACAGCGTTTCGGTGAGTTCTCCACCCACGAGGGAGAGATCGTCAGCGGTGTCGTGCAACGCGATTCGCGCGCGAACGCCCGCGGCATGGTGGTCGTCAAGATCGGTGGTGAGACGTCGTCGACCGAAGGTCTGCTTCCTCCCGCCGAACAGGTACCGGGCGAGACGTACGAGCACGGTGACCGCATCAAGTGCTATGTGGTGGGCGTGTCCCGCGGTCAGCGTGGACCACAGATCACGTTGTCGCGTACTCATCCCAACCTGGTCCGGAGGCTCTTCGCCCTCGAAGTGCCGGAGATCGCCGACGGGTCGGTGGAGATCGTGGCGGTGGCCCGCGAATCCGGGCACCGTTCGAAGTTCGCCGTGCACTCACTCGTGCCGGGACTGAATGCGAAGGGCGCCTGCATCGGCCCGATGGGCCAGCGAGTCCGCAATGTCATGCGTGAACTCGGTGAAGAGAAGATCGACATCATCGACTACGACGAGGACCCGGCGAAGTTCGTCGGCAACGCGCTGTCGCCGTCGAAAGTGGTTTCCGTCACGGTTGTGGACCCGGAGACCCGGGCAGCGCGCGTCGTCGTCCCGGATTTCCAACTGTCTCTCGCCATCGGCAAGGAGGGGCAAAATGCCCGACTTGCAGCGCGCCTGACGGGGTGGCGCATCGATATTCGCAGCGACGCCGCACCCACCGACACGGGGGCGGCAGGCACGGCGCCGACAGGCGCGTAGTAGTGGAATGCACGGTTCCGCACAAATCAGCGGTAGAGTGGTCGATGGTTCAGCATGACCTGCCCTCGGCCGGCCGGGACCGCACCGGTCCGGTGCGCACCTGCGTCGGGTGTCGGCAGAGAACGCTGGCTGCCGAATTGCTGAGGATTGTGGCGCGAGAGCAGGGGCCGGACGGTTTCGCTCTCGTCCCGGATCCGGGGCACAGGCTTTCCGGGCGAGGTGCATGGTTGCACCCGAATCCGGACTGTCTGGGCCAGGCCGCTCGGCGTCGAGCATTCGGCAGAGCACTGAGAGTGTCCGGAACCCTGGACACAGCGGCGCTCGATCAGCTGGTCGGGTCCGCGACGGAGAGACCACGCGACGTGACCGTTACCGGAGAGCACGCAAGTCCGGACGGCGCATCGCAGTGAGATCGACGGCGGGGAGCACCAACAGTGACATCGAACTCTGAGAAGAACAGGCACGAACACTCATGAGCACACCGTGAAGCACCAGCGATGAACGTCCATCGGAGATAACCCGAGGTCGTGCGGGCATTGGCCGCTCGACCTCACCAGTGAGGAGAGCAGTGGCAGGCAAGGCCCGCGTGCACGAGTTGGCAAAAGAACTCGGTGTCACAAGCAAGGAACTACTCGCACGCTTGAAGGAGCAGGGCGAGTTCGTCAAGTCCGCGTCGTCGACAGTGGAACCGCCGGTCGCGCGTCGACTGCGCGAATCGTTCGGCAAGAAGCAGAGCGAAGCCCCGGCGGCCCCATCGACCGCCCCCACCCCCGGTCCCAAGCCGGGTGGACCCCGACCGGGCCCACGCCCGGCGGCACCGGCTGCGGCTGCCCCGGCGCCCGCGCCGGCTCCCGCAGCGAAGGAACCCGCGGCGAAGGAACCCGCAGCGCCGGCACCGGCCGCTGCACCGGCTCCTCAACCCACCGAGGCTCCTCAACCCACCGAGGCTCCGCGCCCGGCCGCGGCATCGCGTCCGAAGCCCGGCGCCCCCAAGCCCGCGGCACCGAAGCCGGCGCCGCAGGCCCCGGTCGTCGAGGCGCCCGCCGCGAGCGCAGCACCGCAGGCTCCGGCACCCGCTCCGAAGCCGGCAGGTCCGCGTCCGGGCCCCAAGCCCCCGCGTGTCGGTAACAACCCCTATTCCTCGGCACCGACCGAGCGTCCCGCGCCGCGTCCGGGCGGTCCGCGTCCGGGTCCGGGTGGCCCGCGTCCCGCACCGGGACAGGGCGGCCCCCGCCCGACTCCCGGTCAGGGACGTCCCGCGGCCGGTCCGGGT
>NZ_JAUZMZ010000227.1:0-6259 GCF_036327435.1 Rhodococcus chondri
AGACCTACACCGTCCGCGCCCAGTACATGATCGCCGCGGACGGCGGGAAGACCGTCGGTCCCGAGCTCGGGGTGACGATGGAGGGCCCGAGCGGGATCCTGGACATGGTCAGCACCCATTTCACCGCGGACCTGTCGCAGTACTGGGAAGACGACGTCCTGATCACCTGGCTCGTCAACCCGGAAGGCGCCGGATCCTGGCACAGCGGCGCCATGGCCGCGATGGGACCGACCTGGGGCAAGCACTCGGAAGAGTTCGTTATCCACTTCACCTTCCGTCCGGACGACCCCAACCGTTTCGACGAAGAAGCCATCGTTCCCCGGCTGCGCGAACTGCTCAAGCTGCCCGACCTCGAACCGGAGGTCCACAAGGTCAGCCACTGGATCCTCGAAGGCGTGCTTGCCGACAAGTACCAGGTCGGTCGGGTCTTCCTCGCCGGAGACGCCGCCCATCGCCACCCGCCGACCACCGGCCTCGGACTCAACACCGCGATCCAGGATGCCCACAACCTGGTCTGGAAACTCGCCGCAGTCCTGCGAGGCGACTCCGCGCCCGCACTGCTCGACACCTATGAGCCCGAACGGCGCCTGGTGGGCATGCGCAACGTCGACTGGGCCATGTTCACTTTCCTCAACCACATGGTCATCGACGCCGGCATCGGTCTGAGCCCCGACCAGCCCCTCGAACTCCGCACCCAGGTGTTCCGCGACTTGTTCTCCGACACCCCGATGGGCGAAACCCGCCGGGCGCGCGCTTTCGAAGTCGCCAACACCCAGCGCACCGAATTCCAGGCACACGACCTCGAAATCGGCTTCGCCTACCAGGACGGGGCCGTGCTCCCGGACGGCAGCGACGCTCCCCCACGCGATCCGATGGGCAGCGTGTACTTCCCCACCACCCGTCCCGGGCACCGCCTCCCACACGCCTGGATCGAGCACCACGGGCAGCGGATCTCCACCCACGACCTGGTCGGCACCGATACCGCCCTCGTGCTGATCACCGGAGCCCAGGGGCAGGACTGGGTGACCGCAGCCGACACGGTCGCGCAGAAGTACGGGATCCGGATCAAGGCCGTCACGATCGCCGACGGCGCCGACTACACCGACCCCACCGGCCGCTGGAGCGAACTGCGCGAGATCGGTGAGGACGGCGCGATTCTGGTTCGCCCGGACAACCACGTCGCCTGGCGTAGCGCTGATCGTGCCGCCACGCCTGCCGACGAGCTCGCTCGCACCGTCGGTACCCTCCTGTCCCGCTAGTCGACGCCACCATCGCTGCCCGGGCGACCGAACCTCGTTTCAGTCGGTCGCCCGGGCAGTACACCAGTCGAAAGGAACACCCACCGATGTCCGGTCCCGAAGCCGACCTGTTGTGGTCTCCCGATGCCGAGCGGATCGCCACGTGCCGGATGTCGCAGTATCAACGCTGGCTTGCCGACAGCAAGAACGTGGTCACCACTGATTACCGGTCGTTGTGGCGCTGGTCCGTCGACGACCTCGATGGATTCTGGTCCTCGATCTGGGACTACTTCGATGTGGTGTCCTCGACCCGAATATCCACCGCCTTGGTCGATCCCACGATGCCCGAGGCACAGTGGTTTCCCGGAGCACAGCTGAACTGGGCGGAGAACATACTGCGACACGTCGACGCCGGCGGGCCCGCGATCATCGCCCTCGACGAGGACGGCAACCGATCCGAGATCGGTCGAGCTCAGCTTGTCTCCCAGGTCGCCAATCTCGCCGAGCAATTCCGGACGATGGGTATCAAGCCCGGCGACCGGATCGCCGCGGTGCTGCCGAACATCGCACCGACGGTAGTCGCGGTCCTCGCCGCCGCCAGCGTCGGCGCAGTATGGTCTTGCTGCGCACCGGATTTCGGACTCAAGGGCCTGCTCGACCGGTTCACCCAGATCGAACCGACCGTGCTCATCGGAGTCGACGGCTACCGGTTCAACCACAAGACGATCGACCGCCGCTCTCTGCTGAGCGAGTTGCAGGCCCAGCTGCCCACCGTCGAACACACCATCATGGTCCGCAATCTGGTGCCGACAGCGCCGCTCCCTACGGGTGTACTCGACTATGCCGAGCTGATCACCGGCGATGCTCGTCCTCGGTACGAGCAGGTGCCGTTCGAGCATCCCCTGTGGATTCTCTACAGTTCCGGCACGACCGGACTGCCCAAGGGCATCGTGCACTCCCACGGCGGCATCGTTCTCGAATCCCTCAAGGCCAACGCGCTGCACTACGACCTCGGACCCACGGACCGGGTGTTCATCGCCGCCAGCACCGCCTGGGTGGTGTGGAACATGCTTGTCGACGCCATGATCACCGGCGCCACGATCGTCACCTACGACGGCAGTCCCACTGTCGACGGTCCGGACACCTTGTTCGGTATCTGCGGCCGGGAACGCGTCACCCGTTTCGGTACCGGGGCCGCCTACCTGACCCTGTGTGAAAAGGCCGGCGCAACCCCCGGCACGGACTTCGACCTGAGCCCGCTGCGCTCGATCATGAGCACCGGATCCCCGCTGCCGGACTCCACCTGGCACTGGGTCTACCGGGACGTGGCGGCCGATGTGCATCTCGGATCCGACAGCGGCGGAACCGATGTGGCCACCGCGTTCGTCGGCGCCAATCCGCTGCAACCGGTCTACACCGGCGAACTGCAAGGCCCGTGCCTGGGCGTCGCAGTCGAAGCCTGGAACGAGGACGGACACCCCGTCACCGACGAGGTCGGGGAGATGGTGATCACCGCCCCCATGCCGTCGATGCCGATCTGCTTCTGGAACGACCCCGACGGGTGCCGCTACCGCGATGCGTACTTCGACACCTTCCCCGGGGTATGGCGGCACGGCGATTGGATCACCGTTACCGACCGCGGCACCTGCCGAATCCACGGCAGGTCCGATTCGACCATCAACCGCGGTGGCGTGCGCATGGGCTCGGCAGACATCTACCAGGCCATCGACGCGCTTCCAGAAATCGCCGACGCGTTGGTCATCGGTGCCGAGCTTCCGGACGGCGGTTACCACATGCCCTTGTTCGTGGTGCTTCGCGACGGCTACGACCTCGACGACGCGCTCGTGGACAGGATCCGCACCACGATCCGCACGCAGGTCTCACCGCGTCACGTTCCCGACGAGATCGTCGACGTTCCCGCCGTGCCCACCACCCGGACCGGCAAGCGTCTCGAAGTACCGATCAAGAAGCTCATCCAAGGGACGTCGCCGGAGAGTGCCCTCAACCGGGCCACCGTCGCCGATACCGACGCTCTGGACTGGTACATCGACTACGCCAACGCTTTCCACCGCTCGCGCCAGACACAGGACCAGTGAGGAAGATCGTGACCGAGACCGTAGACCACCGCGCACCCGGCCGGCTCGAACCCGTCGACGAGCAGGCGCTCGCGACGTTGTTCACCTCCGCGCGGACCGCGAACACCTTCGCATCCACACCCGTGTCCGATCGGCACCTCGTCGACATCTGGGAGCTGGCGCGGTGGGCACCGACGGGAGCGAACACCCAGCCGCTCCGGGTAGTGTTCGTCCGCACCGAGTCCGGACGCGAGCGGCTTGCTGCCCATATGAACGAGGGCAACAAGGCCAAGACCGCTTCGGCTCCGGCCGTAGCGATCCTGGCCGTCGATAGCCGCTTCCACGACCACATGAGCACTCTGCTGCCGTTCAAGCCGGAACTCGGTCAGCTCTATGCGACGAACGAAGCAGTCCGGGCGTCCACTGCACAACTCAACGCCACCTTGCAGGCCGGCTATTTCATCCTCGCCGTACGGGCCTGCGGCCTTGCCGCCGGCCCGATGAGCGGATTCGACGCCGAGGCGCTCGACGCCGACTTCTTCCCCGATGGGCAGTGGCGATCGCTGCTGGTGGTCAACATCGGCTACCCGGGTCAGGACCCGTGGTTCGGTAGGCTTCCTCGCCTCGAGCACACCCAGTGTCTCCGCTGGGAGTAGCGGTCTTCACCGAGCCTCACACACCATGGGGAGCACCGACGGTACAGCGTTCGCCGGACACTGCCTCCGCCCGAAAGATGTTTTTGTGCAACACTATTCCAGCAGTCGGTTCTCCACCCCTTCGGAAGGGACCGGACACCGGACCCGGGCAGGAGCCGCATGCGCGGTGGGCGGTGACCAGCTGTCGACGCCCACCGCCGAGTCATTCCGCAATCGTGTCGAGCAGCGGCCGAACCCGGTAATCCACCATCTCGCGCATCACCAGCGCCGTCGTGGTGCGTTTGACGCCTTTGATGTTCAAGATGTCACCGGCGACGCGATAGAGGTCGTCCGCATCTTTGGCTGCCACGTGGACGAGCAGGTCGGCGACACCGCTGAGTCCGTGCACTTCCAGAACTTCGGGTATCGCATCGAGCGCCGCCCCGACCCGGTCGAGTTTGCGCTGGGTGACATTGGTGAGCACGTAGGCCTGCAGCGGATAACCCAGCACAGCCGGATCGATCCGACGTTCGAACGACCGCAGCGCGCCGGCGTCGTCGAGCTTGCTCAACCTTGCTTGAACGGTATTGCGGGACAGCCCTGTTCGCTCGGCTACCGCCATCACGGTGGCGCGTGGGTCGTCGGACAGGGCCGTCAGAATTCGAGCGTCGATCCGGTCGGCTCGGTGCGTGCTGGGCAAAGTGCCAACCTTCCTTTCATCGCCACCCCGGAGTGGGGTGCATAATGCTCAATCTGCAGATCCAGTATTGCGCAAACAGATGTCCACTGGTGGACTGTTGTTACACCCCGCAGGTCGGGAAAGCCTCCACAGACATAATCCGGTTGGCCTCCCCATTCCTTTAGCCGCTCGGCCGCTTCTCATCCGTTGCCGGCCGAGTCGGCTCCCCCCGGCACCTGATGCAGTAGTTCTGTCCGGTTCCGCGTTGTTGTCTTCGAAGGAGAATCCGATGTCCCAGCCCGTGTCCCTCGATTCCGTGAGCTCGCACTCCACCAGCACCACCGGTGTGTCCGAGGACCTCGCTGCCCTCGAGTCGATCCGGCAGCGGGTGCTGTGGCTGTCGACGTCGATGATTCACCACGCGAACCGGGTACGTCCTAACCCCACCGGACTCAAGGTCGGTGGCCATCAAGCCTCCTGCGCGTCGATGGTCTCGATCATGACCGCCCTGTGGTTCGAACACCTGCAACCCGGCGACCGGGTGTCGGTCAAACCGCACGCCTCGCCGGTGCTGCACAGCATCAACTATCTGCTCGGCGAGCTGGACGAGAAGTACCTGACGACCCTGCGCGAATTCGGCGGCCTGCAGTCCTACCCGAGCCGGTCGAAGGATCCCGACACGGTCGACTACTCCACCGGATCGGTCGGTATCGGCGCCACTGCCCCGATCTGGGGCGCGATGGCTCGCCGCTACGTCGACACCCACCTCGGTGACACCGGTCGCGGCCGACAGTACTCACTCGTCGGTGACGCCGAACTCGACGAGGGCGCCGTTTGGGAGGCCATCCTCGATCCGGGCATCGCCGACCTCGGCGAGGTCGTGTGGATCGTCGATCTCAACCGCCAGTCCCTCGACCGAGTGATCCCGAACATCGCCGCCCGCCGCCTGGAGAAGATGTTCGACGCGGCCGGTTGGCAGGTCATCACCGTCAAATTCGGCACGCTGCTCGAAGAACTGTTCACCCGCCCCGGCGGCGATGCGCTGCGCACCCGCATCCTGGACATGCCGAATCCGGAATACCAGCGGCTGCTGCGGTGCACCGCCGAAGAGGTCCGTGATCGGCTGCCCGGGACCGGTCCCGGCAGCACGCAGATCACCGAACTCGTTGCCACGTTGGACGATGCAACATTGACGGCTGCGGTGCGCAACCTCGGCGGACACGATCTGGCGGCGCTGTCGCAGGCGTACCGCCAGATCGACGACACCCGGCCGACGGTGGTCATCGCCTACACCATCAAGGGTTACGGCCTGCCCACCGAAGGTCACCCGCAGAACCACTCGGCGTTGCTGACCGTGGACGAATACTCACAGTTCGCCGCAGCCCAGCACCTGGATCCCCAGAATCCGTGGGGCCGATTCGAAGACGAGACCGCCGCGGGCCGCCTGTGCCTGGCTACCGCCGACCGTCTGCGACGCGATGCGGTTCCGGCGGTGCCGGATCTGACGATTCCCACCGACATCGGTCGCACCCCGAAGGGCACGGCCACCACCCAGGCCGCCCTGGGTCGGGTACTGCTCGACCTGACTCGTGAATCGCCCGACGCGGCCGGGCGCGTGGTCACCGTCAGCCC
>NZ_JAUZMZ010000228.1:0-6079 GCF_036327435.1 Rhodococcus chondri
GATACGCGCATGCGTCAGCTCATCGATCGTCTTCGAGCGTCCCCTCTGCGTCCTTATCTACGCCATCTACATCTACGTCATCTACGCCGTTTGGGCATGTCCGGCCGGATGTCGTGATTGGCTGTGTTCGAGCCTCTGGCGGAGGCGAGCCGCATCGACTCCTTCACCCGGGACGGAGCGTGAGATGGATTCCTGGCACTACTTGCTCGTCTTGTCGGCCTGTCTGATCGTGACCGCCCCCCTGGAGTGGTTCGGAGCCGGGGCCTACCGGCAGCCGGCCCGCGTCGTCCGAGCCATCGTGCCGGTGGCAGCGATCTTCCTGGCCTGGGATGTGCTGGCCGTTTCCGCCGGAGTCTGGAGCTTCAATCCTCGCTACGTCACCGGCGTGGAATTACCGGGACACATCCCCATCGAGGAAGTCCTTTTCTTCGTCGTGATTCCGTTGTGCGGGCTGCTCACCTACAGCGCCGTCGGATTCCTACTGGACCGCATACCGCGAGGCCGACGGCGAACCGAACGTGAACCGCGATGACCGGCCTCGGTTACACCCTGCCTGCCGTGGTCGCGGTCCTGGCCGTATGTCTCGCCGAGACGGTGGTACTGCGCACCGGCCTGTTCCGACGCCCCGCCTACTGGCTGAGCATGACCATCGTGCTCGGATTCCAGATTCCGGTCGACGGCTGGCTTACCAAGCTCGATGCCCCGATCGTGATCTACAACGACCAACACATCAGTGGTGTGCGATTCCCGCTCGATATCCCGATCGAAGACTTCCTCTTCGGCTTCGCCTTGGTAACCGCGGTGCTGCTCGCATGGGAGTCACGCCGCCACCGACGCGCCGACCGGAATCGGACGGCGGCACTATGACGACCCACGCCCACGCCGATCCGCAGCGCATCCGCCATCGCGCACCACCTGGTCTCCACGACGCCGCCATGCTCCCCGCGCGCCCACACGTCGTCGTCGTCGGCGCCGGCATCGCCGGACTCGCGGCGGCCACCGCACTCGCCGAACGCGGCGTGAGCGTGGACGTCGTCGAACGCGAAAACTACCTCGGCGGACGCGTCGGAGGCTGGACCGATCACCTCGCCGACGGCACCCCGGTCGCGGTGAACCGCGGATTCCACGCCTTCTTCCGGCAGTACTACAACTTGCGAGCATTGTTGCGCCGCAACGATCCCGAACTCCGGTTCCTGACACCGCTCGACGACTACCCGCTGATCGATGTACACGGCCGACGCGACAGCTTCCGCGGTCTGCCCCGGACACCACCGTGGAATGCGCTCGCCTTCGCGCTGCGCAGCCCCACCTTCCGATTGCGCGACCTGGTGCGCATCGATCCCCGCGCCGCGGCGCCCTTGGCGGCGGTGTCGGTGCCCGACATCTATCACCGGCTCGACCACCTCGACGCCGAGACGTTTCTCGAGCAGATCAATTTCCCTACCGCCGCCCGGCATCTGGCGTTCGAGGTGTTCTCACGCAGTTTCTTCACCGAACCGGCGCGCATGTCCGCGGCGGAACTGGCCACCATGTTCCACATCTACTTCCTCGGCTCGAGCGAAGGCCTGCTCTTCGATGTGGCCGACACCAACTTCGACGGGCTGTGGTCGCCGCTGCGCGAATACTTGACGGCCGGCCAGGTCCCCTCCCGCACCGGCACCGTGCGCTTCCACACCGGTGTCGCCGTCGCCGCCATCGACACCACCAGCGGCGCCCCGTTCCGGATCGTCGACACCACCGGCGCCTGCATCGACGCCGACGGTGTAGTCCTGGCCACCGACATCGGCGCGCTCGGCCGCATCGTCGCGGCGTCCCCCACCCTCGGCGACACCGCCTGGCGGACCCGGATCGAACATCTCGGCACCGCACCCGCATTCCTGGTACAGCGACTGTGGCTCGACCGGCCCGTCAACGAGGACCGCCCGGCGTTTGTGGGCACCGGCAGCCTGCATCCGCTCGACAACATCAGCATCGTCAACCGCTACGAGCGCGAAGCCCGCCACTGGGCTGATCACCACGGCGGCTCGGTGATCGAACTGCACGCCTACGCCCTACCCGAGACCACGAGCGCCGACCCGGACCGGCTCGCACTGCGAGAGCAGTTGTTGGCGCGACTGCACGCCCTGTATCCCGAAACCGCGGCCGCCCGCATCCTCGGCGAACGGCTGCTGTACCGGCGCGACTGCCCCCGCCTCGGTCCCGGAGACTTCGCCCACCGGCCCACCGTGACCACCCCGCACCGCGGATTGGTGCTGGCCGGGGACGGGATCCGCATCGACCTGCCGGTGGCATTGATGGAACGCGCCGCCACCACCGGCTGGTCGGCCGCCAATCACCTGCTCACCCACTGGGGCGTGCGCGGCCACGACCTGTACACCGTGCCCACCCAAGGCCGATCGGCGCTGCTCCGTCGACTGGCCACCCGAGAAAGCCCCACCCTATGAACATCCTGGAACCGCTCTACCGGCGGTGGCCCCCCACCTGGCCGCTGCAACCGATCCCGCCGGGAACCTGGGCCGAGCAACAACCTACCTACCGCGATGCCGACCCCCGCTTGATCAAAGCGATCCTCGACCGGACGCAGCAACGGCCCTCCGGAAATTGGTACGTATTCGCCGCCAGCGGCGCCATCCGTACCGGCCACCCCCAGGCCGTCACCGTCGCAGGTGTCGAACTCGTCGCCTGGCGCGACTCTCGGCGACAACTTCATGTCGGCCCCGGCGCCTGCCCACACCTCGGCGCACCTTTGGCTTCGGCAGTCGTCGACTGCGACACCCTCGTGTGTCGATGGCACGGACTACGCGTGGGACCCGACAGTGGGCACGGTTGGACCCCTTATCCCAGCCACGACGACGGCGTGCTGGCATGGGTTCGTCTCGACCACATCGGCAACGAACCACCACTGAACGCACCTCTCGTCCCGGCACGGCCGCCGGCCCCCACCCACCTGGCGGCCGTAACCACCCTCACCGGAATCTGCGAACCGGCCGACATCATCGCCAACCGACTCGACCCGTGGCACGGTGCGTGGTTCCACCCCTACTCCTTCACCCACCTCGAGGTCCTCGACGCGCCCACCCGCCACCACACCGGCGACAACAACGACCGATTCGTCGTCGCCGTGACGTTCCGCGTCGGCGGACGCCTGGGCGTCCCTGTCCACGCCGAATTCACCAGCCCCGAACCCCGCACCGTCGTCATGCGCATCATCGACGGCGAAGGCACCGACAGTGTCGTCGAAACCCACACCACACCCCTGGGCCCCGGACCTGACGGCCGCCCACGCACCCGCGTCATCGAGGCCGTCATCGCCCACTCCCCCCGCCGCGGCGTCGCCCTCGCACGCCGCGCCCGCCGTGTCCTCTCGCCCGCGCGCCGCGGCGCGGCTACCCGCATGTGGCGCGACGACCACGCCTCCGCCGAACGCCGCTACCCCCACCGCCCGTTGACCCATCCACACCCAGCTCCCTTACTTCACATATGTCGAGAATGCGATGCCGACTCCGTCCTCGCTACACCAATGCCCACGACGGAGCGCGCGACGAAGAAGGAGAACCACCATGACGATTCAACGGATGGACCACGTGAGCGTCGTCATCGACGACGTCGACGCCACCGTCGCGGGCCTGCGAGCCCATGGCGTGAAACTGATCGGCGAGGTGGCGCCGTACCAGGACAGCTACCGACTCGGCTACGTCCGCGGCCCCGAGGGGATCATCGTCGCGTTGACCGCGCAGCTCGGCCGACAGCCCATCGCAGACAACTTGCGACCGAACCTGTAGTCCGGGCAACAGATCTGAGGAAGTGACACGTCCCGACCTTTCGGAGCCGTGATCACGCGGTGGGCCCTGTCCCCGGTCGCTGATACGTCGACTCCCACGCCTGCGCTCCGCGTGTGATCTGCCGCCACCCGTCGTCTTCGATCTACTGCCGCAGTTCGGCAAGGCTGTCCGTCAGTCCAGGAGCCCATTCCTCCTGCGGGGTCTCGACGTCGATGGGCATGCGCCCATTGTTCTACGTGAGTCCTGACCCCTCGCGTCGAACGACGTGTGCTGATTCGCAGGGCCTGTAGCCAGTTAACGCAATTTGATGCTGCCACCGTCGACCATCAGCGTCTGACCGGTCATATAGGCCCGCGTCTTCACTGGCAAGAAACACCGCGACCCGTCCGATGTCGGGCTCCGGGTCGCCAAACCGGCGCAGGGGCGTCTTTGCCAGCAACGCTTTCTCCACACCGGGATTCGCCTCGATGTAGGCCTCGACACCCTCTGTGAGAGCGAGTGGCGACATGATGTTGACGTTGATGTCGTCGCCGGCCCATTCATTCGCGGCGACCCGGCTGATCGCGCGGATCGCCTCTTTCGCCGCCGCATACGACCCCTGTGTCACGCTGCCTTCGATTCCGGCTCCGGACGCGAAGTTGATCACCGAGCCGTGATGGGCGGCGAGCTGCGCGTGGGCTGCCTTCATCAACCAGAACGTCGGGTAGAACCCGGTCCCGAAAGAAAGATCGAGCATGTCCTGAATGGTCTCGAGTAGAGGCGCCTGCCGAGACGCGTGTGCATTGTTGACCAGCACATCGAGTTTCCCGAACGCCTCCACCGCGGCCGCCACGATCGCATCGGCGTTCTCGTCGACGGAAATATCCGCGTTCACGAACTTCGCGGCGCCGCCGAGTTCGCCCTCGAGGACCGTACCCGCATCATCGTCGATATCGACGAACAACACCCTGGCCCCCTCCTTTTGTTGCGTTGGCCTGCGGCTTTGACCACTTCACGCGCTGAGACGCCGTGAATCCCACGTCGCGCGACAAGTTCCTCCGCGACGACGACCAGATCGAGACGAGCTGTTGACACTGCCATGCCATCACTGTTTCATCGCCGTGATGTGCACACCGGCACCATCACCCGCCAGATCCGGACTGCTCGACGTGCGAGGACACCACTCACCGGATCCGGACAGATCTTCGGTCGGTTGCGCTCGTCGAACGGAACTTGATTGCGCGAGCAAGAGACGAGGAGCAGTGTTCAACCGAGGTGCTCACGGCCGAGGCGGCGGTCCGCAGAACTGCTTGATTGCCGGTCGTCTCACTGGTGTTGCGCTCGGAATGACCGGGCACCGACCGCAGCGACGATTTTGCTTGCAGCAGGGGTGAACACCATGCCGATCATCGCACCGACGAAAATCCGGCCCAGAACACGGGCATCACCCACCCCCATGCCCGACTTCGGGGCTCAGGATTCGACCGCGGCCAGCTCCCGCTTCCATGTGCGGAAGCCCTCTTCGGTCCTGCCGCGGCGCCAGTACCCCGAGATCGAGGCGCGCGCCGCCGCGACTCCACGTTCCTTCCGTAGGTAGGGGCGCAGGTGCTTCATGACGGTTTCGGCCTCGCCGTGGACGAACACCTGGACATCCCCGCTCGGCCACGGCAGATTCTTGACCGCCGCGACGAGGGGTGCGTTCGCCTCGATCAGCTCGTCCCCGGCCTCGCCCGCCGCGACACCGCGGTGCAGCCACGTCACGACAACACCCGCGGGAGCAGCAAGTGGCAGCTCATCCGATGGACCGGCGACCTCGACGAAGACAGCCCCGACGGCATCGGCGGGCAGCGATTCGAGCGCGGCGGCGATTGCGGGTACCGCGGTTTCGTCGCCCGCGAGCAGGTGAAAGTCCGCGGCAGGGTCCGGCCGATATCCACTGCCTGGTCCCCGCACGGTCACCGCGGTGCCGGATTGCACCGAGCGCGCCCACGGTCCGGCGACACCCTCGTCGCCGTGCACGACGAAGTCGATCCAGATTTCCCGGGCGGCCGGATCGACGCGCCGCACAGTGTAGGTGCGGATCACGGTCTCGTCCCCCGCCGGGAGCTCGATCTTGACGTAGCTGTCGGTATCCGTACTCGGAGCGAACGTGTCGAAGCCCTCCCCGCCGAGAACCACGCGGACGAAGTGTTCGGCGACGACCTCCGTGCGCAGCACGGTCAGGGTGGTCGCTCGCGGGGACTCGGGTGCCACACATGCCTCCTGGTTAGGGTTGCCTATCAGACGCAACGGTACCCCGTCGGCCCCGGACCCGGTGC
>NZ_JAUZMZ010000229.1:0-5975 GCF_036327435.1 Rhodococcus chondri
GCTCTCGTCGTGGGCGCCGTCGGCGTCGCAGCGCTCACCGGCCGACTCGGCCGCAACCGCTGGGCGGGTGTGCGCACCGCAGAGTCGCTGCGGGACGACACCACCTTCACGCTGGCCAACAAGGTCGCGGCCCCCAGCATGCTCGGCGCAGCGGCACTCCTGGCGCTCGGCGGTATCGCCGCCCTGACGTTGCCCACCGTCGCCGGTGTGATCGCGCTGGCCGTGACCGTGGTCGCGGCACTGGTCACCGCGGGTGCCGGGGGTTCGATCGGTGCCCGGGTCGCGGCGGCGACGAAGCCCGCCGAGGACGGTTGCGGAACGTCCTGCGGCGCGTGCAGCCTGCGCGGGGCGTGCGAGCCCACTGCCTGATCCAACCGGCTCCGCGCTCTGCAGCGCGGCGGCAGTCTCCGGCACTGTGTCTCTATCCTGACCGTGTGACGACCCGCCGCGTGATCGATCCGGCCGGAGCCCTCTTCGGGCTCGGCCTCCCACTGCTGTCGGCACTGGCCGTGCTCGCGCTCACCGTGGCGTGGCAGCCGCGACTGCCCGACCGGATCGCCACTCACTGGACAGGCCTGACCGCCGATTCGTTCGGCAGCGCGATGTCGAGCGCGTGGACGATGGCGCTGCTCATCGTGCTGATCGGCGGCGGATGCTGCGCGATCGCAGCGCTCGCGCAGGCCCAGCTGATCATGCGGCGCTACATGCTCGTGCTCGGGCTCGGGGTGACCGGGCTGATGCTGACCGTGCATGTGGCGGGGCTCGCCGGTCAGCTCGATCTGGCCGATCCCGCACAGGCCCCCTTTCCGATGTGGTCGATCGGCGCCGGGATGTTCGCGGGCGTCGCGGTCGGCTGGGTGGGGGCGGCCCTGCTCCGCGATTACCGCGAGCGCAAACCCGCGACCGCGCCGCCCGATCCCGAGCTGCCGCGCGGACGGGTCGAGACACCGATCGTCGAGCAGGTCGGCACCGGACCGCGGACGACCGTGGTGCTGGTCCTCATCGTGATGGTTCCTGCGCTGCTCGTGTGCGCCGCGACCGGCAGCTGGTGGATGCCGGCGATCGTCGCGCCGCTCGGCTTCCTGGTGTTGAGCCTGCTGCGCTTCCTCGTGATCGTCGACGAACGTGGCCTGCGAGTACGCAACCTCGGCACCACCGCGGTCGCCTACGACCTCGACGAGATCGTCAGTGCGAAGGTCACGCAGACCCGCCCGTTCCAGGATTGGGGCGGTTGGGGACTGCGGGTCAAGGGCCGCGGCCGGTACGGGCTCGTTACGAACACCGGTCCGGCTGTGGTCGTCACCACCGCGTCGGGACACGAGTTCACCGTCACCACGGATCGGGCCGAGGAGATGGCCGGCGCCCTCAACACACTCGCCGATCGGCGTAGTGCGGCTTCGACCGGCGGACTGCCCGTTCCGGAGAACGAATAAGTCCTCTGCAGGACGTAGCGCGGTGGTTCAGTTCCGTTCGACCTCGATCGGATGCGTCGCCAGAAGCGCGAGCGGCAGCGGTTGGCGTCGTAGCACGCGCGCCCACAGATCGATGTGCGGTGGCGCCACGATGTCTTGGGGGAGGGCGGAAATCAGCATCCAATCGTCGTTGCGCAGCTCGCCGTCGAGCTGCCCGGCGCTCCACCCCGCGTAGCCGGCGAAGATGCGGACGCCGTGGACATACCCGGCGATCATGTCCGGGTCGGAATCGAGGTCGACCAGGACGACGCGTCCGTCGACCCGGCGGAAACCGGGCACGTCGTCGATGTTCGCCCCGACGCGCAGCAGTCCCAGGCACAGGGCCGAGCTGCGATGGACCGGGCCGCCGACGAACAGGGCTCCGGGTTCGACGGCGAGATCCGCCCACTGCGGCAGCACTGCGTCGACCGCCGTGTCGCTGATGCGGTTGAGGACGACCCCGAAGCTGCCCGCCTCGTTGTGTTCGACGACGTAGACGACCGTGCGGCGGAAGGTCGGCTCGGAGAGTTCCGCGGAGGACACCAGGAGGCTTCCGGCTCGCACCTTGGGGTTCACAGGTGCCGTCCGGTCGTCGGGTTCATCCTGGTGCTGCGCCACGAAAGATATTCTCTCACCGCGTCGGCCGCGTTGGGCCATCGAACCCGGCCGTTTCGGCCAGCACTGCCAGGTGGTGCTCGAACAGCGCGGCGGGGTCGCCGAAGGTGTCGGGGCCGTACTGCCCGAATGCCTCGAAGTTCACCGCACCGAACAATCCCGCCCACACGAGTACACCGCGGGCGAGCAGAGCGTCGGGCAGGTCGATCTCGAGTTCTCGCCGGATCCTGTCGAGGTCGGCGGCGAGGACGTCGGGGGCCGGAATGCTCTCGGGCGCGTGCAGCCGCCCGGCGGCGTGCGCGGCGGCCAGGATACCCACGAGCCGCACGACCACGCGGGTGCCCGGACCGGTGGTGCGTTCGGCGGGAGCGTGATAGCCGGGGACCGGGCTACCGAAGATCAACGCGTACCGCGACGGTTCGCGCAGCGCCCAGGCTCGGACGGCGCACCCGAGGGCCTGGAACTGCTGCCACCAATCGTCGGGCGCCACGGCGTCGACTGCGGCATCGACGGTGTCGCCGAGCTCGTCGTAGGCATCGACCACGAGGAGGGTGAGCAGCTCGTCCCGGCTCGCGACGTAGCGGTAGACGGCCGAGGACACGACGCCCAGGTCGCGCGCGACGGCGCGCAGCGACAGGGCTGCGGCGCCGTCGCTCGCGAGATGGTCACGACCGATTCGGACGATGTCGGCCATGGTCCGGGCGCGGGCGCGGGCGCGGGGCGTGGTCATGGGATCCACCCTGCCAGCGAGATGCGAGCACCGTCAACAAAGGAGAGCACTGCTCTTGACAAGACGCGCATTCCGGAGGAACGTAGGCAACACATCAGAGAGCACTGCTCACATTTGCTGGCAGAAGGAGAGATCGATGTCGAAACTCCACGTGGTCGCAGGAGCCGGACCCGTCGGCTCCACCGTGGCCGAACAGCTCGCCGCCCAGGGCCACCGCGTTCGCATCCTGACCCGGTCGGGCAGCGGTCCCGACAACGACCGCATCGAGAAACTGCGCGTGGACGTCAACGACGCCCGAAGCGTCGCCGACGCGCTGACCGGCGAGGACGGCGACACCGCCGTCGCGATCCACATGTGCATTCACGGCTCGGCGTACCGCGCCGACGTGTGGGAACGCGAACTGCCTGCCGCCGAACGCACCGTGCTCGACGCCGCGCACAATGTCGGTGCCGTCGTCGTCTTCCCCGAGAGCCTCTACTCGTACAGCACACCGGACCGGGTGATGACCGAGAACTCGCCCCGCGACGCGGTCGACGGCAAGCGCGGTGTCCGCCACCGGCTGCTGCAGGCACGCGAAGACCACCGTGCTCCGACGGTGAGCGTCGTCGCCTCCGATTTCTTCGGGCCCCACGTCCTCAACGCGCACGCGGGCGAACGCATGGTGCCCACCGTCCTTGCCGGCAAACGGACGTGGGTTCTCGGCTCGCCAGATATCCCGCATTCCTTCACTTATGTCCCCGACCTCGCCGCCGCAATGATCGCCGCGGCCGCGAACCCCGACACCTGGAACCGTGTGCTGCATGCCCCGACCGGGCCTGCGCTCACCCAGCGGGAGATGGCCACGGCCTACGCCGACGCTGCCGCACTGCCCGCACCGAAGCTCGGCACGATCCCGGCGTGGGTTCTGCGTGCGGGAGCGGTCGTCAACCGCGACATGCGCGAACTCACCGAAATGCTCTACCAGTTCACCGCCCCGTTCGTGATGGACTCGAGCGGTACCGAACGCCTTCTCGGCCTGTCCCCGACCCCGCTGCCCGAGGCGGCCGCGGCTACCGTGGCCTGGTGGCGCGAGCGCTGACCACCGCTGCGCGCGTCCGGCCGATAGTGTCGGACATCGTGCAGGACTCCAGACGGCAAGCGTGGCGATCGACGATGACCGCGCTGCGTCACTCCCCGGATCTGGCACGACTCACCCTGGTCCGCTTCGCGGGCCAGTTCGGTGACGGACTGTTCCAGGCCGCTCTCGGCGGCGCCATCCTGTTCAACCCCGAACGGCATGCCGATCCGGTCGCGATAGCAACCGGATTCGCTGTACTCCTCCTTCCGTACTCGGTGATCGGACCGTTCGCCGGCGCGCTGCTCGACCGATGGGACCGTCGCCTCGTCCTACTGTGGGCAAACGTGCTGCGAGGCGTCTTCGTGCTCTGCGCCGCCACCGTGCTCCTCACCGGGGGCTCCCAGACCTCACTGATGCTGCTCGCGCTGGCCGCCGTCGGTGTCAGCCGCTTCGTCCTGGCCGGAGTGTCCGCGTCGCTGCCACACGTGGTAGCCCAATCCTGGCTGGTACCGGTGAATTCCGTGCTCGCGACCGTCGGCTCGGGAGTAACGGCCGCAGGAGCCGCCACCGCCGTGGCCACCATCGGATTCATCGGCGCCGGCGACGACGGCTCCGGCATCGCGGTGGCGCTCGGCGTCATCGGTTCGGTGGTCGGAGCCTTCGCCGCAGGCGGATTCGCCCGTCACGCTCTCGGCCCCGAGGGGGCACGGCCACGCTCGGCGATACGCACCGTCAGTGCGGGCTTGCGCACCGGCGCGGGCGCGGTGTGGCAGGCGCCGGGTGTCACGGTCGCCATGCTCGGAATCGGTGCACATCGCATCGTGTTCGGCATCGACACGCTCATCATGATCCTCGTCCTGCGCGACACCGAAACCACCACCGCGCTCCCGGGAGGACTCGCCGGGTTCGGTCTCGCCGTCGCCTCCACCGCCACCGGCATGCTTGTCGCCGCGGTCGTCACCCCTCTCGTCCTTCCACTCGTGGGACGCCCGCGCACCGTCACGGGCGGTCTGATCGTCGCCACCGCCGTGCAGGTGCTCCTGGTGACGACGGTGGCGCAGGGCCAGCTGCTTGCGGCCGCGTTCCTGCTCGGGCTCGCGGGCCAGACGATCAAACTCACCGGGGATGCCGCAATGCAGATCGACATCGACGACGCCCGGCGCGGGCAGGTGTTCGCCCTGCAGGACACCGTGTTCAACATCGCGTTCCTCGCCGCGATCGTCGTCGCTGCCCACTCGATCGCACCCGACGGCCGGTCGCCCGCACTCGCCTTCGCCGGGGCGCTGGTCTACCTGGCGGGCCTGGCCGGGGTGCTGCTCGTCCGGCACGTCCGGATGTAGCCGCAACGGCGTTTCAGTGGGCGCGGTGGATGCCGACCTCGGTTGCCTTCACCACGAACCACACGTCCATCCCGGGTTCGAGATCGAGATCGGCCACCGCCGCGGTCGTGATCTCCGCGGCGAGTCCGGCCTGCTCCGCGCGCACCACGACGGTGGCACCGCGGGCCTCGAGCTCACCGACCCTGACGCGAATACTGTTGCGTGGACTGCCGTGCGGAGGTTCGGGATAGACGGCGACCGCGGCCGGGGTGAAGACCGCGACCGCAGATGCTCCGGGTACGCAGTCGCGGTCCAGGGCGCCGTGCACCATGCCCACTTCGGTGGCCAGCCCCTCGGCGCCGGCGACTCCGGTGAGCAGGTTCGTGCCCGCGATCCTCGCGGCGAAGGCGCTGCGGGGCCGAGTGAGGACGTCGCGCACGGTGCCGTCCTCGACAATGCGACCGGACTCGATCACTACGACACGGTCGGCGAGAGCCAGAACGTCGAGCGGGTCGTGGGTGACCATCAGCGCGGTACGACCCGTGTCGCGCAGAATGCGCCGCAGCAGCGACCGGATCGCCGGTGCTGTCGTGACGTCGAGCGCCGCCATGGGTTCGTCCAGCAGTAGCAGTTGCGGATCGGCCGCGAGCGCCCGCGCGATCGCGACGCGCTGCGCCTGACCGCCGGACAGCTCATGCGGTTGTCGGTCGGCCAGGTCCGCGGCGTCGACAGCACCGAGCCAGAGCAGCGCCGTCCGCCGGGCGACGCGCCGGCCGGCGCCCGTACTGCGCGGTGCGAACGCG
>NZ_JAUZMZ010000022.1:0-43520 GCF_036327435.1 Rhodococcus chondri
GAGCCACCTGGTCGTACCGCGTACCGGGAGCGAGGTCGGCGGCGACGTCGTACCCGTACAGCAACTGCATCGGGCCCTTCTCCAGTCCCCACGCGGAGTTGTTGCCCACGACGATCACCATCGGCAATCGGTGCCGGACGGCGGTATCGATGTCCATCAGCGACATGCCCGCTGCGCCGTCGCCGAGCAGCAGCACCACCTGACTCGCCGGGCGTGCGATGCGTGCGGCGATCGCCGCTCCCAGCCCGGCACCGAGACACCCGTACGGGCCGGGATCGAGCCATGATCCCGGTCGGCGGGGTTCGACGAATTTGCCCGCGAACGAGACGAAGTCGCCGCCGTCTCCGATGACGACGGCATCGTCGGTGAGTCGCGGCAGCAACTCACCGTAGATGCGCGCCGGGTGGATCGGATCGGAGTCGGCGCCGAGCATCAGCGCGTCGTTCGCGGCCGCCGACGTGGCCTCGTCCTGCAATTGCCGGCGCCACGTGTCGGTATCGGGACGGCGGGGCAGAGCTGCGAGGATCCCGTCGAGGCACGCCGTGAGATCTCCTGCCGCCGACGCCGCGAGGAGCGCGTGTGCCGAAACCTGGCCGGGCGAGTCGGCCACGTGCACCACCCGGGCTTCCGGTGCCCCGTCGCGACCTCCGAACCGCCCGTATCCGAGCCGGAAGTCGAGCGGGGTTCCGACGACGATCACCAGATCGCAGGAACCCACCGCGGTGCGGCGCGCCTTCGTGACGAGCAGCGGATGCCCACCCGGAACCACTCCTCGGCCCATGCCGTTGGTGATCACCGGTACCCCGGTCTCGTCGACGAACCGCAACGCCGCTTCCTCTGCCCGGTCCGCCCACACGTCGGTGCCGAGAATCAGCAGCGGGCGCTGCGCATCCGCGAGCAGCAGTGCGATCTCCCCGAGCGCGTCGGTGTCCGGCTCGAGCCGGATCAGCTGCGGGGCGTCGATGCGCGGAGCGGTGACGCGGCCGAACAACTCGTCCATCGGTACATCCACGAACGCCGGTCCACGGTGCGACGACCGCGCCGCCGCGAATGCTGCATCGACAGTCGATGGCACCTCGGCAACCGTGCCCGCCGTCTCCGCCAGCTTGGTGATCGTGCGGAACAGAGGCGGCTGGTCGAGCTCTTGCAGACTCCCTGTGCCCCACCGCATATTCGGTGCGCGTCCACCCAGCACGACCAGGGGAGAGCCCGCGAAGTGAGCCTGGGTGACCGCGCTGACGCCGTTGGTGACGCCGGGCCCCGCGGTGAGAACCGCGAAGCCCGGATGCCGCTCGAGTTTGCCGGTGGCCTCGGCCGCGAACACGGCGGTCTGTTCGTGACGCACGTCGACGAGCCGCATCCGCGCTTCGCCCTTCACCGCAGCGTCGTACAGCGGGAAGACATGTGCGCCCGAGAGCGTGAACATCGTTTCGACGCCGTGGGCGCGGGCCACCGCGGCGGCATGATCGCCGCCGTGCCCTTCCAGTTCCGGACTCATGCGCCGAACGGTACGAGGCCCGGCACTTCTCCGGGAGCGAATCGAGCTGATGCATTCGGACGCGGAGGCATCACAGGCCGACGACCAGAGTTGTGGATCGGTGGAGTACGTGGACTGTCCAGACGGGAGATATCAGGAAATCGGTGCAGGGCACTGACCGGTTTGCGCGCCGATCGAGTTGATTTCTGCGTTCGATCGAGGATCGCCCGCATAGTCGATTTGGTTCGTGCATCGGTCGTCGGGCACGGCATTCGGGTCGGGAATGGTTACACCGGAAGGGTATCGGCAGACGGTCCCGTCACACACCGGCGTATTCGCGTCGACTTCGCCTTGAAGAACTTCGTCGTGGACGGACTGGCAGTAGTCGGAGTATCCAGTGACGGTACCGTCCGACCAGTACGTCTCGATCGGCCCGAGCCCCATCTGACAGTCGATGATGTAGGGCTCTTCGACAATTGCTGCTTCGGTCGGTGCCGTTTCGAGTACAGCCGGGGGTGTCGTCTGAGGTGGTACCGGAGGAACCGGTGCGGCTGATCTCGTGTCCAGCGTCGGCGTGGGTGTCGCCGGTGGTGGCTGAAGCGTGGGTTCGGCGGTTGTTGCACTCTCGACGGTAGTGGAGCTCGAGGTGACCGGCTGCGGTGAGTTGGGAGTGTCGTTGAGGCCGCAACCTGCAAGCGCGGCGCAGAGGCAGGCGATCCCCGCGAGGCGCAGGGTGATTGGCATACCAGGTATGTCGATACCCCGACGTGGACTGTTACGTCCAACCTTGGGTGCCGCGGTCATTCTACGATCGGAGTATGGAGAGGCATGCGGACGGACCGGACGCTGTCTTGGACACCGGTGGCCGCGTTCTCGGCGACAAAGCCGACGTGCTCGCGCGCGTCGCTGCGGCGATAGACACGGGCGATCTCGACCGAGGCCGCCGGATTCTGCGTACCGAGTACCCGTTTGCCCCGGTAGCGAAGAACTCGCGCAAGTACACCGATCGGCAGTGCCTGCGAGTGTTCTACCGGGATGGGTTCCTCGACCGCTACAGCGGCGCCAAACTGGTGCACCCGGGAGCGCTGCGCTCGCTGTCGCTGGTCATGCCTGAGGAGTTCCCGGCACATCCTAATTGGTCGATGACGCAGTCACATTTCGCGTTCTGGGAGTTGTTCCCGACTATCGATCATCTGGTACCGGTAGCCCGGGGTGGCGCAGACGAGGAGGCGAACTGGGTGTCGACCTCGATGCTGCGTAATTCCGCCAAGGCGCACTGGACGCTCGACGAGCTCGGTTGGGGGCTCGTCGAGCGGGGTGACCACACCCGGTGGGACGGATTGGCCGGGTGGTTCCTGGACTACGTTCGGGCGCATCCGGAGCTGATGGACGACAAGTACCTCGCGCGGTGGTTCCGCGCGACCGTCGACGTCTGCGCGCAATTGCCCTGACAGTCCTGTGCCGATCCCGCATCCAGCTCGGGCGACGCAAATGAAGAACGGGACGCGCCGGCACCATGGCGTCGATGACAGTTGCCGACGGAGCGCGCAGTCCGATGAGCCGCGCCGCCTGGGCGGTCTGCTGGCACATGTGGGTTGCCCCTGTCGATGATCTTCAAGCGCCCGTGAGGGACGGCCGTGGCGATGATCCGGCTGTTGACGAGCGGCACAAGCTGATCGCCGCCCCCGTGATCACGAGCACGGTATCCGAAGCGGGCGCAATCGCGATGTCCGGTTGTTACGAGCGGGATGGCAGTGCGAGCGACAGAAAATCTTCTCGAACAGAGCTTTCGGTATTTTCGATCGGCAAGTACTCACCTCAGGCGAACCGGGCGGCGGTTCCGACCACGGCGTTACGGAGGCCGGTGAGCCGTGTCGCGGTCGCGACACCGGCGACGAGGCGGGAGGCGCGCACCAGGCGCTGTGTGGGTCGCTTGCGGGCGCGGTCGTACCGGCGCAGCGCCTCGGGGACAGGGTGCTCGGACAGCAGGACGGCGAGGGTCGCGCCGTCGACCATGGCCTCGCAGGCGCCGCGGCCGAGATTCGGCGCCATCGCGTGGGCTGCATCGCCCAGCAGGGCGACGTTGCCGCGAACGTACGACGGCAGCGGCGGTGATTCGTAGAGGTCGTGGTGCAGCACCGCCGCGGGATCGATCCGGTCGAGGATGCCGTGCACGGCGGGGTGCCAGTCGCGGTACCTCGCGCGCAGTGTGTCGATGTCGCCGTTGGAGCCGGCCGGGGCACGAACTGCCGCGAACCAGTTGGTGAGGTCGCCGTCGCGCGGCGTGATCCCGAAGAGAGCTCCCGGCCCCCACGTCTCGCTCATGGTGGTGACGCTTCCGGGCACCCAGCCTCGCCACGCGGTGTATCCGGTGTAGGTGGGCCGGAACGCCGGCCCGAACAATCGGTCCCGCATCGCGCTGTTGATCCCGTCGCAGCCGAGGACGACGTCGTACGCGGCGAGGTCGGGCATGGCCGGTGCCGCTGTGCCGAATTGCAGCACGTGGGCTGGGAGGTTCTCGGCGAGCAGCGTGAGAAGGGCGGGCCGGGACAGCAGGACCGCGGGCCGCCGGATGTTCTCGAGTCGGCCGATCACGCGGCCGTCCCAGGTGAGGGCCGTGCCGGATCGCTGCAGGACGCCGAGCTTCTCGGCGTGTCCGGACAGTCCGGCGGTGGCGAGCGCGTCGAGGGCTTCGGGCCACAGGCCCAGCGCGGTCTCGGTGTCGGGGAGTGACGAAGAGCGTTCGAAGACGTCCACGTGCCAACCGCGCCGGATGAGCGCGTTCGCTGCGGTCAGTCCGCCGATTCCGCCACCGAGGACCGCGGCCTTTCCCCTGTGCGTCATGGTCATGCTCCCAATTTACTACGGATGTAGTGCCCAAGTCACTACTGTTGTAGTGGAAACCCGTAGAATCGGGGCCGTGACCGACAAACGCACCGCCGTATTGGATGCCGCGATCGACCTGCTCGGCACCGACGGTCTCCGCGCGCTCACGCACCGCCGCGTCGACCTGGGCGCGGGAGTGCCGGCCGGTTCCACCTCCAACTACTTCCGCACCCGGCGAGCCCTCGTCGAAGGCGTTCTCGACCGGCTCCTCGAACGCGACAGGGCAGACGCGGAAGCGCTGGCCGGAGCCGCACCCCCATGCGACGCACGCGAACTCGAAGATCGTGTACACCGGTATGTGATGTTCGCGACCGGGGCCGGAGCGGTGAGAACCCGGGCACGTTTCGCGATGTTCGTCGAAGCCATGGCCGTGCCCGATCTGCGGGCCGGCGTGGAGGCTCGGCGCAGCGAACTGCGCGCCTGGATCGGAGCGCAACTGGCGGCGATCGGGATCGAGGACCCCGGATCCGCCGCCCGGATTCTCATCGACTACCTGGACGGCATGATCCTGCACCGATTGACCGCGGGTGGTGACGATCCGGACCCGAGGCAATCGATTCGTCACATGGTCGAGGCGATCGTACGAACAGAATCGGTCCGGTAAGGTCCACGCTTCGCTCGTGTTACACCGGCGTTTCCGCACTTCGCGGGGGTAGTAGGGCAGGCTGGCTTGCATTACCCCGGGTGGCCTGGCATATCGTTTCGATCAGCACGGTGGGCCCACGATGTCCCGCCGTCCGTCAGGTCTCGCCCGAGCTGCATGAAAAATGCACCCGCACCGTCGCGGATGGGCGGATACTGACGGGGTCGAAGGTATCGGCGCACCCGGGCCGATACCCGTGTCTACGGCAGTAGATGGCCATCAGCGCTGCTGGTCGTCGGTGCTATCCCATGCAACGAAGGCTAGGTATGAAGCATCTTCCCGGGCCTCAAGGGCTCTATCACCCGGCGAACGAGCACGATTCATGTGGTGTGGCGTTTGTCGTCGACATGCACGGTCGTCGCAGCCGGGACATCGTCGAGAAGGCGATCACGGCCCTCGTGAACCTCGAACATCGGGGAGCGGCGGGCGCAGAACAGAACACCGGTGACGGCGCCGGCATCCTGATCCAGATCCCCGACGCCTACTTCCGTCAGGTCGTCGATCTCGAACTCCCTCCCGAGGGCGCCTACGCGACCGGTATCGCGTTCCTTCCCAAGGGCACGGACGCAGCCGACACGGCCGCCGCCGCGGTGAGCAAGATCGTCGAGGAAGAGGGCCTCGAGGTCCTCGGCTGGCGTGAAGTGCCGGTCGACGAAACCGAACTGGGGTCGATGGCCAAGGACGCCATGCCCACGTTCCGGCAGATCTTCATCGCCTCCGGAGCCCGCGCCCTGACCGGTCTCGAACTCGAGCGTCGCGCGTACGTCGTGCGCAAGCGCACCGAGCACGAACTCGGTCACGAAGGGGCGGGCAAGGACGGTCCCGGTAGCGAGACCGTGTACTTTCCGAGTCTGTCGGCATCGACCATCGTCTACAAGGGCATGCTCACGACCCCGCAGCTGAAGGGCTTCTACCGCGATCTGCAGGACGAGCGCGTCGAATCCGCCCTCGGTCTCGTGCACTCCCGCTTTTCCACCAACACGTTCCCGTCGTGGCCGCTCGCGCACCCCTTCCGGCGCGTCGCGCACAACGGCGAGATCAACACAGTGGTCGGCAACGCCAACTGGATGCGTGCCCGCGAAGCACTCATCGAGTCCGACGTGTTCGGTGGCCGCGACAAGCTCGACAAGATCTTCCCCGTCTGCACCCCCGGTGCTTCGGACACCGCGCGTTTCGACGAGGTGCTCGAGCTCCTGCACCTCGGTGGCCGCAGCCTGCCGCACGCCGTGCTGATGATGATCCCGGAAGCCTGGGAGCGGCACGAGAGCATGGACCCGGCCCGCAAGGCGTTCTACGAGTACCACTCGGCGCTCATGGAGCCGTGGGACGGCCCCGCCTCGGTGTGCTTCACCGACGGCACCGTCATCGGAGCCGTGCTCGACCGCAACGGCCTGCGCCCGTCGCGCGCCTGGGTCACCGACGACGGACTCGTCGTCATGGCATCCGAAGTCGGTGTGCTCGACATTCCGGCCGAGAAGATCGTCAGCAAGCGCCGGCTGCAGCCGGGCCGCATGTTCCTCGTCGACACGGCCAAGGGCCGCATCGTCGAAGACGAGGAGATCAAGCGCGAACTCGCCGCCGAGCACCCCTACCAGGAGTGGATCGAGAACGGCGTCACCCGGCTCGAGGACCTACCGCAGTCCAAGTACACCTACATGTCGCACGAGCGGGTTGTGTTGCGCCAGCAGGTGTTCGGATACACCCGCGAAGAAGTCGACCTTCTCGTCAAACCGATGGCCGCGACCGGTGGCGAGGCATTGGGCTCGATGGGCACCGACACGCCCATCGCGGTGCTCTCGTCGCGCCCACGCAACCTGTTCGACTTCTTCTCCCAGCTGTTCGCTCAGGTGACGAACCCGCCGCTCGATGCAATCCGTGAAGAGATCGTCACCAGCATGGGTGGCATGCTCGGGCCCGAGGGCGACCTGCTCAACCCCACGCCCGAATCGTGTCGGCAGATCTTGATCTCGGCGCCGGTCATCGACAACGACGATCTGCAGAAACTCATCCACGTCAACGACGAGAAGCAGTTCCCGGGCTTCAACAGCGTCATCATCCGCGGCCTCTACCCGGTCGCGGAAGGCGGCGAAGGTCTGCGTACGGCGCTGGAGAGCATCCGCTCGCAGGTGTCGCAGGCGATCGAGAAGGGCGTGCGCCTGATCGTGCTGTCGGACCGCGAGTCCGACGAGAAGCTCGCCCCGATCCCTTCTCTGCTGCTCACCTCCGCGGTGCATCACCATCTGGTCCGGGAGAAGACCCGCACTCAGGTCGGGCTGCTCGTCGAGGCCGGCGACGCCCGCGAAGTGCACCACATCGCCGCGCTGTGCGGGTTCGGTGCGGCGGTGGTCAATCCGTACATGGCGTTCGAGAGCATCGACGAGTTGCTCCAGAACGGCGACCTCCCCGAGGGCATGACCCTCGACAAGGCCATCGCCAACTACATCAAGGCTGCGTCCAAGGGCGTGCTCAAGGTGATGTCGAAGATGGGCATCTCCACCCTCGCGTCCTACACCGGTGCGCAGCTGTTCCAGGTGATCGGCCTGTCGCAGGAGCTCGTCGATGAGTACTTCACCGGGCTGCAGTCGCAGCTCGGCGGTGTGGGTCTCGACGAGATCGCCCACGACGTGGCTGCCCGCCACGGGGCGGCGTTCCTCGATCGCCCCTCCGAGCACGCGCACCGCGAGCTCGAGGTGGGTGGCGAATACCAGTGGCGCCGCGAGGGCGAATACCACCTCTTCAACCCCGACACGGTGTTCAAGCTGCAGCACGCCACCCGCACCGGTCAGTACTCGATCTTCAAGGAGTACACGAAGCTGGTCGACGACCAGTCCGAGCGACTCGCGTCGCTGCGCGGGCTGTTCGAATTCAAGAAGGGTGTGCGCTCACCGGTGCCGCTCGAGGAGGTCGAGCCGGCGACCGAGATCGTCAAGCGGTTCTCGACCGGAGCGATGAGCTACGGCTCGATCTCCGCCGAAGCCCACGAAACCCTCGCGATCGCCATGAACCGGCTGGGCGGACGCTCCAATTCCGGTGAGGGCGGTGAGAATCCGGCACGTTTCACGCCGGACGAGAACGGCGACTGGCGGCGTTCGGCGATCAAGCAGGTCGCGTCGGGCCGGTTCGGTGTCACGGCGCACTATCTGACCAACTGCACCGATATCCAGATCAAGATGGCACAGGGAGCCAAGCCCGGTGAGGGCGGGCAGCTGCCGCCGCACAAGGTGTACCCGTGGGTCGCCGAGGTGCGCGGTTCGACGCCGGGCGTCGGCCTGATCTCGCCGCCGCCGCACCACGACATCTACTCGATCGAGGATCTCGCACAGCTGATCCACGACCTGAAGAACGCGAACCCGCGGGCTCGTATCCACGTCAAGCTCGTGTCCGAGCTCGGTGTCGGTACCGTTGCTGCGGGTGTGTCCAAGGCGCACGCGGATGTCGTACTCATCTCCGGTCACGACGGCGGTACCGGTGCATCGCCGCTGACCTCGCTCAAGCACGCGGGTGCCCCCTGGGAGATCGGCCTGGCCGAGACCCAGCAGACCCTCATGCTCAACGGGCTGCGCGACCGCATCGTCGTGCAGGTCGACGGTCAGATGAAGACCGGTCGCGACGTGGTGATCGCCGCGCTGCTCGGTGGTGAGGAATTCGGTTTCGCCACCGCGCCTCTCGTCGTCTCGGGCTGCATCATGATGCGGGTGTGCCACCTCGACACGTGCCCGGTGGGTGTGGCGACGCAGAACCCGGTGTTGCGCAAGCGGTTCACGGGCGAGCCGGAGTTCGTCGAGAACTTCATGCTCTACATCGCCGAAGAGGTCCGCGAGTACCTCGCCGAACTCGGTTTCCGCAGCCTCGACGAGGCGATCGGCCAGGTCGACTGCCTCGACACCACCAAGGCCGTCGAGCACTACCGCGCGTCGAGACTGGACCTGTCGCCGTTGCTGACCAAGGTGAGCTCGCCGATCTTCGGTGAGCAGGACATGCACTGCACCAAGGAGCAGTACCACGCGCTGGACAAGGCGCTCGACAACGATCTGATCGCCAAGGCGCAGCCCGCCCTCGAGTCGGGTGCGCCGGTGACGATCGACACCGCGATCACCAATGTGAACCGCACGGTGGGCACGATGCTCGGGCACGAACTCACCAAGCGCTACGGCGGGGAAGGGCTGCCGGACAACACGATCGACATCACCTTCACCGGCTCGGCCGGCAACAGCTTCGGTGCGTTCGTTCCGAAGGGCATCACGCTGCGGCTGTTCGGTGACGCGAACGACTTCGTCGGCAAGGGACTTTCGGGTGGCCGCATCGTCGTGCGCCCGCCCGAGGACGCCGCGCCCGGATTCGTCGCCGAGGACAACATCGTCGCGGGCAACGTGATCCTGTTCGGCGCCACCGGCGGTGAGGTTCTCATCCGCGGTGTCGCCGGTGAGCGGTTCGCGGTGCGCAACTCGGGAGCCACGGCCGTCGTCGAAGGCGTCGGCGACCACGGCTGCGAGTACATGACCGGTGGCAAGGTGGTCGTGCTCGGTAAGACCGGCCGCAACTTCGGTGCGGGGATGTCGGGTGGTGTGGCGTTCGTGTACAACCCGGACAGCGATTTCGAAGCCAACCTGAATACCGAACTCGTCGACCTCGAAGACCTCGAAGGTGAGGACTTCGTCTGGCTCAAGGGAGCCGTCGAGCGGCATCGTGACGAAACGGGCTCCGAGGTTGCAGCCCGCATCCTGGCCGACTGGTCACAACAGGTCAGCCACTTCGCGAAGGTCATGCCTCGCGATTACAAGAAGGTACTCATGGCAATCAAGGACGCCACCATTCGTGGTGCGAACGTTGACGAAGCGATCATGGAGGCGGCTCGTGGGTGATCCAAGTGGCTTCCTCGAGCACGGTTCGCGCGAAACCCCGGTCCGCCGGCCGGTTCCGCTGCGACTGCTCGACTGGAAGGAGGTCTACGAGCCGTTTCCGCTCGAGACCCTCCAGGTTCAGGCGAGCCGGTGCATGGACTGCGGTATTCCCTTCTGCCACAACGGGTGTCCTCTCGGAAATTTGATTCCCGAGTGGAACGACCTGACCTACAAGGGCAAGTGGGAAGACGGCATCGAGCGTCTGCACGCCACCAACAACTTCCCGGAGTTCACCGGGCGGCTGTGCCCGGCGCCGTGCGAGGCATCGTGTGTCCTGGGCATCAACCAGGACCCGGTGACCATCAAGCAGGTCGAACTCGAACTGGTCGAGAAGGCGTTCGCGGACGGCCGGGTCAAGCCGGTTCCGCCGTCGAAGCTCACCGGCCGCAAGATCGCCGTGGTCGGTTCCGGTCCCGCCGGTCTTGCTGCCGCACAGCAGCTCACGAGGGCCGGGCACACCGTGACGGTGTTCGAGCGGGCCGACCGCATCGGCGGCCTGCTGCGGTACGGCATCCCCGAATTCAAGATGGAAAAGCATTTCATCGACCGTCGTCTCGCGCAGATGGAGGCCGAGGGCACCATCTTCAAGACCGGTATCAACGTGGGTGTCGACATCACCGCCGACGAATTGCGCGAGCAGTTCGACGCGGTCGTCCTCGCCGGTGGTGCCACCCTCGCGCGCGACCTGCCCATCCCGGGCCGGGAGCTCGACGGGATCCACCAGGCGATGGAATTCCTGCCCATCGCCAACCGGGTTCAGCTCGGCGACCTGCCCGCGCCGACGATCACGGCCGAGGGCAAGAAGGTCGTCATCATCGGTGGCGGCGACACCGGCGCCGACTGTCTGGGCACCTCGCACCGCCAGGGCGCGGTGAGTGTGCACCAGTTCGAGATCATGCCGCGTCCGCCGGAGCAGCGTGCCGAGTCGACCCCGTGGCCGACGTACCCGCTCATGTACCGGGTCTCGTCCGCGCACGAGGAGGGCGGCGAACGGGTGTTCTCGGTCAACACCGAACGGTTCGCGGGTAAGGACGGCAAGGTCACCGCTCTGCAGGCGCACGAGGTGCAGATGGTGAACGGGAAATTCGAGAAGGTCGAGGGCAGCGACTTCGAACTCGAGGCCGACCTCGTGCTGCTGGCGATGGGCTTCGTCGGACCCGAGAAGCCGGGACTTCTCACCGATCTGGGCGTGGACCTCAACGAGCGCGGCAACGTCGCCCGCTCGCCGGAATGGTCCACCAATGTCGACGGCGTGTTCGTTGCCGGCGACATGGGCCGCGGACAGTCGCTGATCGTCTGGGCCATCGCCGAGGGGCGCGCGTGTGCCGCGGCGGTCGATCGGTACCTCGAGGGAGCAACGGCGCTTCCCGTGCCGATCACCACGAGCACGATGCCGCAGCGCTGAGGCATAGTCACAACGAGGAGGGCGCGGGTACCGGACAATTCCGGTACCCGCGCCCTCTTCGTCGGGGTCTCGTGCGCGGCGCTCACCCGGTCGAAGTCACCCCGGTCGAAGTCACCAAGGATCGCCCGAGCGGTGTGAGGTGACGACTCCTATCCGTCCACTCGGATGCGGATCCTGTGCGGGCTGGTTCCGCCGCTGCGCGGGACCGTGGCTGTGGCGATGTGCCGCTTCGTCCGGGGAGCGCAGTCGCCGAGGCCGCTCCGTCAACGGTTCGGGGTTGGTGAACCGGACCTCGGTGAGCAACACCGCCGGGAAGTACACCGACGCGGTGATTCCGGCATTGGTGTCCGTATCGAAGGTTGGACGCAGGCGCACGCTGATGCCGTTTCGAGCGGCCAGTCGCCCCACCACGAACAGACCCATCCGGCGCGGTGCGTGAATCTGAGCATCGTCGCCGGCGGCGAGTCGAGCATTGATCTCGTCCAGAACGTCCGGTGGTGCACCGATGCCGCAGTCGGCGATCTCGAGTAGTAGTCCGCCACCCACGGCTTGGGAGAATTCGAACTTGACAGCGCAATCGGAGGGCGAGGCACGAAGTGCGTTGTCGACGAGTTCGGCGACCAGGTGGACGACGTCGGTGACGGCAGATCCGGTGAGGTAGCCGTACGGAGCATTGCCGATCCGCACTCGCTGGTAATTCTCGACCTGCGAGACCGCACCCCGCAGCACGTCTCCGAACGGAGTCGGAGCAGTGCGCGTGCGCGGCCGGGTGCCCGAGAGCACGAGCAACGAGTCGCCGGTGCGGCGCATACGTGCGGCAAGATGGTCGAGCGCGAACAGGTTTTGCAGTCGGACCGGGTCCTTCTCCTCGTGCTCGAGTGAATCGATGAGTGAAAGTTGCTGATCGACAAGGTTCTTGTTGCGACGAGCGAGGGTTTCGAGCATCGTCGAAACCTGCTGCCGCAGGTGTGCCTGTTCGCCGGCCAATCGCAGCGCTTCGGAGTTCATGGAGTCCACGGCGCGAGCGAGTTCTCCGAATTCTTCTTCGGTGTGCACATCGATGGGGGCCAGTTCGACCGTGGTGACGTCTGCGCCTTCCTTGACCGCCGCGATGGCGGCCGGCAATTCCCGGTGTGCGGCACCGAGAACGCCCTCGCGGAGCTTCCGGATCAGGATCGACAGTGCGCGTGCCACGAGCAGGGCGATGGCGAGAGCGGCCGCAAGCATTGCGCCGACGAGGATGCTGTCGCGGGTGGCGTCGGATCGCGCGTCCGAGGTGAGCCGGTCGAGGGTCGTCGTGATGCGTTCGACGGCGGCTCGGTTGGTCTCCTGATACGGCGTGTAGGCGTTGAGCATCGCATTGCGGAGGTCTTCACCCGCAGCGACGCTGGGAGTGAAATTATCGATCAGCGCCCGCTTCTGCTCGACGTTGGCAAGCATCTGCTCCACCTGGCCGGTGTCGAGCGATGTGTCGCGCAGGAGACCGAGGGTGGACTCTTCGGTGTTCAGGGCGTTCCGAGCCTGGAGTCGGGCGGCTTCGGGATTGGTGGCGAAAACCGCGAGCGCATTCATCTGGTCGAGCATCGTCCGCTGGGCGTTCCAGGCGGTGAGCATGTTCGTGCCGTCGGTGAGTACTTCGGTGTCTTCTGTGAGGTCGAGCAGCATGCGGAACGTCGCCTCGCATCGGACGAGGAAGTCGACCGTGCGCCTGCGGAGTTCTTCCGGGGGAAGGGAGCCGCCCTGGAGGGTGCTGTAGAGCGCCTGTCCTTGCTCCAGGAGCAGCGTCAGATTCTCGGAGATGCGAGGATCGAAATCACCCGCCACCGCGAGAGCGCGCACGTTCCTGATCGATTCGGTGACCTCTTCGGTCACGTCGTCCGTGCTCAACCCGAGGCTTCTCGCCGTCGACGAGCTCACGACGTAATTGGAGAAGCCGAACAGTGCCGGGATCACGGCGACCTGCTCGGAGAGGGTCTCGAACCGGTTCGCTTCGTCGAGCTGCGAGGTAACGCGCAGGCCGCCCAGCGCAATCGCGACCAGCAGTGGGATGGTCAGGACTCCCGCGAGCTTGTAGGGCAGACGCCAGTCCATCGGGTTGAGCGAGAGCTTCTTTCGTCTACCCACAAGCGTGAGTCCTTCCGGATGTCTTCTTGCGCGGAGTTGCGAGGAGCCCTGTGACGAGGCACTAGCGCAGATGCAGGTCGGTGAAGCGGCTCGTCGCGGCCGAGTATTCGGTCACGAGATCGTCGACGACGGCCTTCACCGGCGTCACGCCGTCGATGAGACCGAGGCCTTGGCCCGCAGCCCAGATGTTCTTCCACCGCCCCTGTACATCACCACCGGCGTTGTAATCGCGGGTGGCCGGGGCGGTGAGCGCGTCGGGATCGAGCCCGTTCGCGATCAGGCTGGGGCGCAACCACGAAGCAGCGGTTCCGGTGATGCCGGAACTGACGACGAGGTCGTCCGGGCCGTGCTCGACCACCATGCGTTTGTAGTCCGCAGACGCCATGCTCTCCGTAGCGGTGAGGAAACGGGTGCCCATGTACACCAGGTCGGCACCGGCCGCGACAGCACCTGCCACACCCCAGCCGTCGGCGATGCCGCCACCGACGACGAGGAGCCCGTCGAAGAACTGACGGACGGCGGAGACGAACGCGAACGGTGACAGATGCCCGGTGTGGCCGCCGGCGCCCGCCGAGATGCAGGCGAGCCCGTCCACACCGAAGCCCGCGGCCTTACGGGCCAGCCGGACCGACACCACATCGGCGAGCACCGACCCGCCGTATCCCTTGACCGTCTCCATCACCGGTTCCGGAGACCCCAGCGCGGTGATGACCACGGGGGGACGGTGTGCGGCAACAAGGCGCAGGTCTTCGTCGAGCCGCTGATTGGAGCGGTGGGTCACCAGGTTCACCGCCCACGGCGCGGCGTCCCGGCCCGCGGTCGCGACACCGTCTGTGATCGTCCCCATCCATTCGTCGAGTTCGGCAGTCGTGCGGCAGTTGGGCGTGGGGAACGACCCCACGATCCCCGCCGCGCTTGCCGCTACGACGAGCTCCGGACCCGACACCAGGAACATCGGGGCCGCGACCACCGGCACCCGCAGCCGCGCGGGGAGGGGATGCCGAGCGGATCGTGGCATCACGGACACGCTCATTTCGATTCCAGGAGATCGGTTCGGATGTGCCGGCGCAGGAGCTTGCCGACGGCGTTGCGAGGCAGGGTGTCGACGAGCTCGATGCGCTCGGGCAGTTTGAACGACGCGATGTCGCGTGCACGAAGATGCGCCGTGAGGTCGTCGAGCGTCGGGGTGGCCCCCGCGGAGGGGACCACGACCGCGCAACACTTTTCGCCGAGTACGTCGTCCGGGACGCCGACGATTGCGACTTCGGACACGGCCGGATGGTCCTGCAGCAGCCCCTCGATCTCCGCCGGGGCGATGTTCATGCCACCCCGGATGATGATCTCCTTGATGCGATCGACGAACCGCAGGTACTCGCCGTGGTCACCACACAGCTCGAATACGTCGCCACTGCAAAGGAAGCCGTCCTCGTCGAACGGGGACGCGGCCGCGGTGCCTTCCAGGTAACCGCCGAACACCGTCGGGCCCTTCAACCGGAGTTCGCCCCGGCCGCCGATGGTATCGACCACGACACCGGTGAGGGGATCGACCAGGCGCACCTCGGTGCTGCGGCTCAGGCGCACCACCCACGAACGGTCCGGCGCTGCATAGTTCGGCAGGTGCTGAGCACGGACCGTCGGGTCCGGGATGTCGCCCGGAGCACCGAGAAGACACACTCCCTCGTTGGATCCGAAGAAGTTGATCACTTCGACGCCGTGGTCGTTCTGCCACGCCTCCACGACGGGCGGCGGAAGCGGAGCGCCGCCGGCCCCGACACGCTGGAGCGACGAAAGATCGAATTTTCCGCGCAGGTCGTCGTTTTGCAGCAGCATCGTCAGGATTGCCGGGGGCATGGTCGTGTGGGTGGCACGGTGTTGCTGGATCTGCCCCAGATAGACGGCGATGTCGAGGGGATGGTGATGGACGAGGTGCCCTCCGCCGATCAGCCAAGGTAGCAGCGCGGCGGCGAATCCGGCCATGTTGACCAGCGGGAACGGGTTGACCAGGACCGACTCTTCGGTGGTGCCGAGGCCGTCCTGCACGCCTTGGCCGACGGCCAGCCAATCCGCGTGGCACCGCGGGACCCCCTTGGGGGCGGCTTCGGTGCCGCTGGTCCAGCAGATCGTCACTCGATCGTTGATCGTCAGGTGCAGCCCCGACGCGTAGGTACTTGCCGCGACGAGGTCGTCGCGGGGCACGGTGGCCGGCTCGATCTCTACGGCCCCGGACGGCACGTCCGGCCCGAAAGCGAACACGGTGTGCAGGCGGTCGTGCTCGGTGGTCGGATCGAGTGCCTCGGCGGCCATCGCCCGATCGCCGAGCCTGCCGGTCGTGATCACCGCGACCGCGTCGCATGCCCGGACGATGCCGGAAAGCTCGTGGCGCCGATACGATACCGGCATCGGGGTGGCCACGGCGCCGAGACGCCACAGCGCCAGATACGTGGCGGTGAGCGCGATCGAGTTCGGTATCTGCACAGCGACCGTATCGTCCTGGCGAATACCGCTCGAATACAGCACGGCGGCAATGCTCTTCGCGTGCTCGTCCAGTTGCTGCCAGGTCATCGAATTCGGTTCTGCACGGTGAGGTCCACCAGATTCGCCGGGTCGGTGGTCGCGGCACTGTCTGCCCGGCGCGCGACCCACGCGTCGAACAGATCCAGCATCGTCTCCGGCTGCCACCAGCCGCGGTCGAGGTAGTCGCGCACCTTGTCGTCGGAGTGGCATGCGCGTGGCGAACGTGTAGCAGAGTTGAGCGTTTCGGACATCGGTCGACCTTTCAGACGAGATCGGCTTCGGACAGCAGCTTCGGGCTTCGCGCTCAGACGCGGCGCAGGACGATCGCTGCGCCGAGGCCCAGGGCAGCGGGAATGGTCACGAGCGCGTGCTCGCCGCCGGTGCGCTCGAGCTGATCGAGGGCGTGGGCGACGAGAATGCCTCCGGTCGCGCCGAGAGGGTGCCCGACCGCCAGGGCCCCTCCGTGCGGATTGACGCGCGCCGGATCGAGATCCAATTCCTCGATCATCATCAGGGGGGTGACAGCGAACGATTCGTTCACCTCGACCACGTCGAGATCCGCGGCGGTGATGCCGGCGCGGCCGAGTGCGCGACGCGAGGCCTCGACCGGCGCGGTGAGCAGCGGTGACCGTACCGCGGTCTGGGCGGTGCCCACGATCTCTGCGCGCGGCGGCCGCCCGAGTGCCGCGCTCGCAGCGGGATTTCCGATCAGAACGGCCGACGCCCCGTCGACGAGCTGCGGGGCGGTCGCCACGGTGTGCAGTCCCGCGGCCGGTCGCGGCGAGTCCGGAAGCCGCCGGGCCACGCGTTCCCACGCCGGGTCGTCGCCGAAGAGCGCGGGCAGCGCGGCCAGCTCGTCGAGCGTGACGCCGGGCCGGATGCCCTCGTCCGAGGCCAGTTCACCGCCGTCGGTGGGCACGGAGACCATCGAAGGCGCGGCGGGAGCCGCCGCGGCCCGCCGATGGGACTGCACCGCGTATGCGTCGAGGCTCTCGCGGGTGAATCCGTACCGGGCCGCGGTCAGGTCGGCGGACACTCCGATGGTCACGAACCCGGTGCGCTCGCCGAGCTCAGGGTCGACGGCGATCGCGGGAGAGTCGGCGAACATCGGTACGCGCGACATCGATTCGACACCCCCCGCGACGATCACGTTTGCTGCGCCCGAGGCCACACGCGCCGCCGCGCTCTCGATCGCGTCGAGACCGGAGCAGCACAACCGCGACACCACACCGCCGGGAACGGTGTCGGGCCAGTCCGCCCACTGCACCGCCGCCCGCGCCGGGTTGCCGGCGTGCTCACCGGTGACGGTGCTGATGCCGAGCAGGACGTCGTCGACCACCTCGGGTGCCGGCGACCGGGCGGCGAGCGCCGTGAGCAACCGGCCCACCAGTTCGACGGGAGTACGGCCCGCGAGGGTCCCTCCGGTCCTACGGACGCGGGCGCGGGGCAGGCGGAGGGCGTCGTAGATGTACACGGGGTCGAGCTGTGTTCGGGTCACTGGCGGCACCTTCGTCGAACGCGGGCGTGCGTTACCAGCAGCAATGCACACGCACATCACTACAATTACCGAAGTGATACCGGTCGCATCTGGCGGCTGTCAAGACCGCGCGGTGGGGACGTGTGTCGTTACGGCTGCGCGGGGGCGGATTCGATGCGTGCGGCAGTCCGGTCGAGCGGGGCGTCGCAGCCTCGGCACTGCAACGCCGGAGTCAGGATCGCGCCGCAACTCCGGTGCCGGATCCGCAGTGGGCCCCGGACGTCGGGATAGGCCTGGGTCGACCACCGGATCAGAAAGACGAAGACCCCGAACAGGGCTCGCCCGCGAGGGGTCAGCCGGTACTCGCGGTCGGAGCCGGCGGGCCGCTCGAGGATCTGCGCGGTGGACAACCGGGTGAGACGGTCGGTGAGTGTCGTGGGGGAGATGTCCAGGGCCGATCGGAACTCGCCGAATCGGCGCGCCCCGGCCAGCGCGAGACCCGTGATGGCACCGCTCCAGCGGTCGCCGATGGCTTCCATGACGGCGTTGAACTGCATATCCGTCCGCGACGAGTCGCGGGACCGGATACGCGTGGAGCGTCTGCGCGCTCCCGACGTGACCGTCCAGATGGCCTCGGCGTCCATCTCGATATCGGTGTCGTGGCCGGTGACCGTGCGGCCGCACGCGTCGCACATCACTACGGCCGGTCCGCGGTGCCCGCAGGCCGCGTGCACGAGATCGGGTTGCCAGGCACCTTCCGGTGTCCACTCGCGCTGCCAACCCCAGATGCACACCAGGATCTGCCAGGTGGAGGCGCCGAGATCGGTCAGCACGTACTCGTGTCGTTCCGGGGTGGTCGGCAGGGGCGAGCGCTGCAGCACACCCGCGTCCACCAGGGAGTTCAGTCGGTCGGTCAGGACGGACGACGGTGCGCCGGTGCGTTCGAGCCACTGGTTGAACCGTGTCGTGCCACTGACGAACGCGTGACCGAGCAGGGCGAGGGTGAGCCGATCGCCGAGCAGGTCGAGCGTGGCAGCGACCGGATTGACGGCGGGGGACCCACCATCCGGCGGCAACGGGCTGCGATTCACGGTTCACCTCTCCTGGCTGTCTGCTCCATTGCGATGCGGGAACCAAGATGCTTCAATAACTGTACTGAATCCGTCCCGGTGGCGCGCCACCCTGGTCACTCTTCCAATTCGAGCGCCACGCGTCGAACCGATACGAAAGCGACAACGAGATGACCCCATCGCAGGTGTGGATTGCCGGCGGCTACCAATCGGACTTCTCGCGGAACATCACGAGAGAGGGACTCGACATCGGCGATCTCACCGCCGAGGTCGTCACCCACACCCTCGACGACGCCGGAATCGGCGCAGGGGACATCGACGTCGTCCATGTGGGAAACGCCTTCGGCCAGCTCTACACCGGCCAGGGACATCTCGGCGCGATGCCCGCGTCGATGATGCCGGAGCTGTGGCACGTCCCGGCGACCCGGCACGAGGGTGCCTGTGCTTCGGGCTCCCTGGCGATTCTCGCCGCCATGGCGGACCTCGAATCCGGCCGGTACGACTGCGCGCTCGTCGTCGGTGTGGAACTCGAGAAAACCGTGCCCGGCGACATCGGCACGAACTACATGAGCCCCGCCGCCTGGGTCGGCAGGGAGGGGCAGGATGCGAAATACATGTGGCCCTACATGTTCGGCCGAATTGCGGACGAGTACACCGAGCGCTACGGCCTCGACCCCGCACACCTGTGGCGCATCTCCGAGCTCAACATCACCAATGCGAGCCGGAATCCCAATGCCCAGACCCGTACTCGCTCGTACCCGCCGGAGGCGTTCTCCGCGGACGACACCGCGAACCCGATCGTGGAAGGAAGCCTCCGCAAGATCGACTGCGGTCCCCTCACCGACGGCGCGGCGGGTCTCGTCCTCGTCAGCGACCGCTACGTCGAGCGGAACCCCGCGTTCGGTTCCCGGCCGCGTTCGCGCATCCTCGGATGGGGACACCGCACCGTCGGATTGTCGCTCGACGACAAACTCGCACGCAGTTCGGAGGGCGGCCTGATGTTCCCGCACCTGCGGGCCACCATCGACGACGCGTTCGGACGTGCCGGACTCGGGAACGTCGACGACGTCGACCTGATCGAGACGCACGACTGCTTCAGCATCAGCGAGTACCTCGCGGTGGACCACTTCGGACTCACTCCTCCCGGCGAGAGCTGGCGCGCCGTCGAATCCGCGGACCTCGAGATCGGTGGCCGGATGCCGATGAACCCCAGTGGCGGCCTGCTCGGCGGCGGGCATCCGGTGGGCGCCACGGGAGTCCGCATGGCGCTGGACTGCCACCGTCAGATCACCGGTACCGCAGGCGGCTACCAGGTCGAGGGGGCGCGCCGCGCAGCCACTCTCAACTTCGGAGGAAGCACCACCACAACCGTCAGCCTTGTCATCGGCTGATTCGAAGGAGAATTCATGGATCTCGAGATTCTGGGGCGCGCTCTGACGACGCTGCCCGCCGACGACGACCATCCCTACCGCACCGGTCCGTGGCGACCGCAGCACACCGAGCACCGGGCAGACGACCTCGAGGTGATCGGTGACCTTCCCGCGGATCTGGACGGGGTGTACATCCGGAACACCGAGAACCCGGTGCACCCCGCACAGCAGGGTCGCTACCACCCGTTCGACGGTGACGGCATGGTTCACGTCGTCGGGTTCCGCGACGGAAAAGCGTTCTACCGGAACCGGTTCGTGAAGACGGACGGTTTTCTCGCCGAACAGGATGCCGGGCGGGCACTGTGGGCAGGCATCGCCGAGAATCCCGCGAAGTCCGAGCGCACCGACGGGTGGGGTGCGCGCGGCAGGATGAAGGATGCGTCGAGCACCGACGTCACGGTGCACAACGGGGTGGCGCTGACCAGCTTCTGGCAGTGCGGCGACCTGTACCGGCTCGATCCCGCGTCGCTCGAAACGCTCGGCAAGGCGGAGTGGTGTGGCGATTTCCCGTCCGGTCTCGGTGTCTCGGCGCATCCCAAGGTCGACCCCCGCACCGGCGAGATGCTGTTCTTCAACTACGGCACCGACGCACCGTACATGCACTACGGCGTCGTCGATGCGTCGGACAAGCTCGTCCACTACACCGATATCGAGCTGCCCGGTGCGCGACTGCCGCACGACATGGCGTTCACCGAGAACTACGCGATCCTCAACGACTGCCCGCTGTTCTGGATCCCGGAGGCGCTCGCCGTCGGCAAGTACGTCTCGCGGTTCCATCCCGATCTCCCGATGCGTCTCGGAGTCGTTCCGCGCCGGGGGAACTCGGCCGACGTCATGTGGTTCGACGCGGCACCGACCTACGTACTGCACTGGACCAATGCCTACGAGGACGGCGACGAGATCGTTCTCGAAGGTTTCCATCAGGAGACGCCCGAACCCGAGGACACCGGCAACGGCTCGCTGTACGAGAGGATGTTCCGGTTCCTCGCGCTCGACAGGATGGGCACGCACCTGCATCGCTGGCGGCTGAACCTGCGTACCGGGCAGGTGAGGGAAGAACGGCTCTCCGAACGCATCACCGAATTCGGAATGATCAACTCCGGCCATCTCGGCGTACCGCACCGCTACACCTACGCCGCCACCGGACTGCCCGGATGGTTCCTGTTCGACGGTCTGGTCAAGCACGACACGGTGACCGGCGCGGAGGAGCACTTCGCTCTGGGCGAGGGGGTCTTCGCGAGCGAGACGGTGATGGCGCCGCGGATCGGATCGACCGGTGAGGACGACGGATATCTCGTCACGATGACGGTCGATATGAATCGGGACCTGTCCGAGTGCCTGGTCTTCGACGCCACGCGCCTCGCCGACGGTCCGCTTGCGCGCATCCGGCTCCCGGAGCGGATCAGTTCGGGAACCCACTCCACCTGGGCGGCCGGATCTGCGATCCCGGGCTGGCGTGACGCCGACCGTGCGGAAGACGCATTGCGCCTGTGATTCCCGCATTGCGCCGGTGATTCCCGCTGCCCTCGAGGGTCGCACCCGTTAGGGTCGTGCACATGACCGGTACGCGGAGCGTTACCAAGAGGACATGGACGGTGCTCGCGGTCGGTGTCGGCGCGGCCGCGATGGCGACGGGAACGGCCTCTCCTGCCGGATCGGATCCGTTGAGCGACTGCGTACGTAATGCCGGCGGCATCGTCTCGATCGACGGAGCCCCTCCTGTGCCACCGATTTTCGGCTTCGACGGTCCTCGGCTGCTCGGCGTCGAAGGGGGCAGCGGCAATGCCTGCATCACCAACGTCGGACCTGGCACCGTCCAGGTGACCCACCCGGTGGGGCGCGAACCGGGCCGGACCGACGCGTCGGGCGCGATCGTCGAAATGCGGGTCGACGGGGGCGTCGGTAACGTCGCGGTCACGAACCTCGGCGTCGGCTCGGTCACGGTCGATCGCAGCGAGGTCGCACCCGCCCCCGACACCGTCGCTGTTCCGGATCCGGTTCCGGGGATTCCGGAGTTGATTCTCGCCGCCGGCCACGACGGCGTCTTCGTCACCAACATCGGTACCGGCGCAGTGACGGTAATGGACTGGGACGCGTCTGCAGGCCCGCTCCCCGAAGAGTTGCCGGCTCCGCCCGGCATGGTGATCACCGACCCGGTTACCGGGAATGTGTACGTGACCAATCTGTTCGGTCCGGCGGTGACGGTCGTCGACCATCCCGGAGGTACCGGTTCGGTCGTCGACCGGCAGGTTCCCGGAACCGCGATCGATCACGGCACGAGCAACGTGTTCGTCACCAACATCGGGGGCGGGCCGGTCACTGTCGTGCGCCGGTAACCGGCGATACGCCGGCAAAACCCGCAATCTCGATCTTGTCGCCCACTATTATCACGTCCGGTTCACCGATGTGTCATATTCGTGATCAACACTTGCGTGACGACGGACACGACGACACGGGCAGGGGCATCGTGGTGGGGCTGAGAAAACTTCTGACGGTCGCGGCGGCAGCAGCGGCGGCGGTGGCCGGAACACTCGTGGCGGCACCTGCCGCACAGGCGAATCCGGGCGGATGCCCGACACTGAATGTCATCGCGGTTCCCGGAACCTGGGAGACCTCGAACACCCCCGACCCCGGGCGCGGTAACGGCATGCTCGCACAGGTCACGTCCGGGTTACCGCCCGGCGCCCGCGTCGATTATGTGCAGTATCCCGCGACCGCGTTCCCGTGGGAAGGCGATGTGTATGCCGCCTCGCGTACCAGGGCCGTCGACAATGCCCGCGGCCTGATCGCCGCGGCAGCAGCGCACTGCCCGCTCACCGACTTCGCGCTCGTCGGATACAGCCAGGGAGCCGACGCCGCAGGCGATCTCGCCGCCGAAATCGGTACCGGTATCGGTGTCGTCGGCCCGCACCGCCTCGTTGCCGTCGGCCTGCTGTCCGATCCGCGTCGCTCGGAAGCCGATGCGTTCATCGGTCCTCCGGTTCCGGGTAACGGGGCAGGAGGACCGCGGATCGGTGGATTCGGTCTGGTGAGCCCCAGCGTGCGCACGATCTGCGCCGTCGGCGACCTGTACTGCTCGACGCCCCGAGAAGATTACGTGACCCGGCTGGCGGGTTTCCTGGCGATCTCCGCGGGCAGCACACCGGCGGAACTCGAGAAGTACCGCGACGAGGCGAACCTTCTCTACAACGACATCATGGCGGGCGGTGGTCTCCCGACACTGCAGCTGCAGATCACGCCCGAGGCGAATGTGGAGCGCGAGAACAAGATCCGTCGATTCTACGAATCTCAGATCCACCAGGACTATTCGAACTACGTGGTCGACAACCGGGGCACCACCGCGACGAGATGGCTGCGGAACTGGCTGGCGTCGCAGGCCTGAGGTAGCAGCACTCAGGGTATGTGGGTCAGTCGATGTCGAACCGGGCGCCCGCCCGCATGACCCGTGGTGCCAGCCGGCTCAGCCACTTGCGGGCCTTCGCGCCCGGCGCGACCGTGACGAGGGGCCGGTTGTGGCGGACCGCGAGCACGATGGCGTCGGCGACCCGCTCGGGCGCCACGTGCAACTTGCGGTAGAGCGCAAGGGAAGCCTTGCGGCGGCGGGAACGTATCTCCCGGTCGGGTGCCACATATTTGGTGTTCCGGATCAGGTTCGTGTTCACCAGGTCCGGGCACACCACCGTCACGCCGATGCCGTGCTCGATCAAGTCTGCGCGCAGGCACTCCGAGAGCATGAACACCGCAGACTTGCTCGTGGTGTATGCCGCGAGGTTCCGTTGCGGCATGAAGGCTGCCGCCGACGAGACGTTCACGATGTGCCCGCCTGCGCCGCGCTCGATGATCTGGGACGCAAACGCGCGGCACCCGTAGACGACTCCCCAGAAGTTGACGTTCATGACTTCCTCGAAGGTGCTCTGCGGAGTGTCGAGGAACGGACCGATCACCCCGATCCCCGCGTTGTTCACCAGGATGTCGGGGACTCCGTGCCGGGTGCGCACCGTTTCTGCGAACTCACGAACCTGTTCCTCGACGGACACGTCGAGTTCGTACGCGTGCGCCCCTCCGCCGAACACCGCCGCCGGGCCCGGGGACGTCTCCGGGGAGTCGATCAGCCCGACGGTTTCCAGCGCACTGTCGAGATCCTTGTCTGCTACCACCACGATCGCGCCCGCGGCCGCGAACGCGCGGGCAGAGGCACGGCCGATGCCGCTACCTCCGCCGGTCACCACCACGAGGGTGCCGGTCAGATCGCGCAGTCGGGAACGCAGCGCGGCACCGGCGCGCCACCGCCGAATCTGGGCCAACCGGGTAGGCATAGGTTCCATCCAACACGACCGCCCTGCCGGGCGCGCGGAAAAGCGGCCGGCGTGGCGATCACACGCGCAGCATGTCGCGGACGTGACCTGTCTCGTTGATCGAGGCGACGCGGCGCGCGCCGCTGCGCGAGATGAGGAGCCGCGACACCGACGCATAGTCGATGGGGAAGGTGAGCGGGCGTTCGAGCCCGAGGACCTGCTGGAACAGCACATTGATGACGCCGCCGTGCGCGACGATCACCGCGGTGTCGGAGTGCTCGCACGAGCGCACGATCTCGTCGACGGCGTCGAGAACGCGGGTGCGGAAAAGTTCCGCGTTCACGAAGTCGGGCAGATGCCCGGCACGGATGCGTGCGTAGGAGTCGGGTGCGAGGTCCCGGGCGGTGTCGATCGGAATGTAGTGGTCGAGCCCGTAGTCGTATTCGGCCAGCCCTTCCACCCGGTTCACGGGCAGTTGCCGCGTCGTTGCGAGCGGCGCCGCGGTTTCGAGGGCGCGCCGCTGCGGGCTGCAGAACAGCTTCGCGATCCGGTACGGGGAGAGGGCGTCGGGCAGGCGGTCTGCCTGGAGGCGACCTTCTTCGGTGAGCGGCGGATCGGCGGCGCCCTCCTCGACCAGTGCGAGGGCGGGCAGGGCGTGACGAATCAGAAGAAGCTGCACGCCGATCACGATGCCATGCGCGCGGATCGTCATCTCCATCGGTGGCAGCGCGGTTTCACGTGAAACTGCGCGTCGCATTTCCATCAATCCGATTTGATGTAATGGGGGTATTCTGGCCATGTGATGCTGTTGCGTCGACCCGTCCCGTCCTTCTTGCAGCTGTCGGCCCATCCGCTGCGGTGGCAGTTGCTGGTCATGCTGTCGGCCAGCGACTACCGCGTCCGGGAACTGGTGAAGATGGTCGGCGAGTCGCAGAACCTGATTTCGTACCATCTGCGCCTGCTGCGCGACGGCGGCCTGGTGACGGCCACCCGTAGCAGCTTCGACGGCCGCGACAGTTACTACCACCTGGACCTGGAGCGCTGCACCGAACTGCTGGCCGGTGCCGGTAATGCCCTGCACCCGGCGCTCCGTCTCGATCCCGCACCGTCGCCGTTCCACCCGACCGGGCGTGTGGAGGTGCTGTTCGTGTGCGGCGGCAACAGTGCCCGGTCGGTGATCGCGGAGACACTGCTGCTCCGACATACCGACGACCGGGTCGATGCGGCCAGCGCCGGAACGAGCCCCAAGCCGGACATGCATCCGGACGCAGCGCGGGTGCTGCGGGAGGAATTCGGTATCGACATCTCCGGCCGGCGTCCCCGTCACCTCGACAGTCTCGCCGATCGCCGGTTCGACACGGTGATCACCTTGTGCGACAAGGCTCGTGAAGCCTGTCCGGAGTTCGGCGACGACACGCGCCGGATCCACTGGAGTATTCCCGACCCGGCCGCGGGTGGCAGCGACGAAGACACCTACCCGGCTTTCCGGGCCACCGCCGCCGAGATCGACACCCGCATCCGGTACCTGCTGCCGATCCTTACCACCGCGCGTGAAAGGAGAGAACAATGATCCCCACCAACGAGTACACCAATGTCCGCTACCTCGTCGACGACGTGCCCGCAGCCATCGACTTCTACACCGGCCCTCTGGGTTTCACCCTGAATTCGCACCCGGCTCCGCCCTTTGCCGATGTGGTCCTCGGGTCGCTACGCCTGTTGCTGTCCGGTCCCGCCAGCTCGGGCGCCCGCGCCACCCCTGGCGACGTCGCCGCGGCGGGCAGCGGCCGTATCCAGCTCATCGTCACCGACCTGGATGCCGAGATCGCTCGTCTGCGCGAGGCACGCGTCGATTTTCGCAGCGACGCGGTCACCGGGCCGGGCGGTCGCCAGATCCTGATCGCCGACCCCGCCGGCAACCTGATCGAACTGTTCCAGCCCGCGGCCGACCGGCGTGAAGGTCAAATCCCGGCCGTCAGTGCCGACGGGGTTTGACGAACGGGAACGCCAGGGATTCACGGATACTGCCCCCGAGGATCAACATCACGATCCGGTCGACGCCCATGCCGAGACCGCCGGTGGGGGGCATCGCGTGCTCGAGTGCCCGCAGGAAGTCCTCGTCGAGCTCCATCGCTTCGTCGTCGCCACCGGCGGCGAGCCTCGACTGCTCGGTGAGCCGGGCGCGCTGTTCGATCGGATCGGTCAGTTCGCTGTACGCGGTGCCCAGCTCGACACCCCAGGCCACGAGATCCCATTTCGCCGCGACCCCCCGTTTCCTGGGGTGCGGTCGCGTCAGCGGCGACACGGACGTCGGGAAGTCGGTGTAGAACGTGGGAAATTCGGTGCGGGATTCGACGAGGTGCTCGTACATCTCCTGCGCGGTCGCTCCGGCATCCCACGCGAGGTCATAGCCGATCTCGCGTTCGTCGCACATCCGTCGCAGGACCGAGGTGGGAGTCTCGGCATCGACGAACGTGCCCAGAGCTTCGGAGAGCGCGTCGTAGAAGGTCTTGACGGGCCACTGCCCCGAGATGTCGATCTCGACGCGCTCGCCGTTCGGTTCGCGGCGCACGACGATCTCCCGTCCGTGCGCGGCGACGGCCGCGTGCTGCACGAGTTCGCGCGCGAGCACCATCATCTCCTCGTAGTCGCTGTGCGCCTCGTAGGCCTCGAGAATCGTGAATTCGGGGTTGTGCTTGAAGTCGGCGCCCTCGTTGCGGAACACCCGCCCGATTTCGAACACCTTCTCCATGCCGGCCACACACAGCCTCTTGAGATACAGCTCGGGTGCGATCCGCAGGTACAGATCGGCGTCGTAGGCGTTGATGTGGGTGAGGAACGGGGCCGCATTGGCGCCCCCGTGCACCGACTGCAGGATCGGCGTCTCGACCTCGAGGTATCCCCGGAGCTGCAGCTGATCGCGCAACGACCGGACCACCGCGCTGCGAGCGGCGAGCAGTGTCCGTGCGTCGCGGTCGACGGCCAGGTCGACGTAGCGTTGCCGCACCTTGGCCTCGGGGTCGACGAGGCCGTGCCACTTGTCGGGCAGGGGATGCAGGCACTTGCCGTTGATGCGCCACGAGTCGGCGAGCAACGAGATCTCCCCGCTGCGGCTGCGGCCCATCACGCCGGCGACCTCGACGAGGTCGCCGAGGTCGAACAGGAAGCGTCGCCCGGACACCCGTTCGCGGTCGACGAGGATCTGGATGTCGCCGGACCAGTCGCGCAGCACCGCGAACAGGACACCGCCGAAGTCGCGGATCCGCAGCACACGTCCGGCGACCGCAGCCGAGGTTCGGGCAGGCGACGCCTTCGCGGCCGCGACACTGTGTGAGGGTGCCTCGGCCACCGGGTACGGGTCCACGCCGTGCTCGATGATCCGTTCCAGTTTGTCCATTCGGACCCGGACCTGTTCCGGGCGATCCCGTTCCGGTGTGTCGACGTGCACGAGTGCGACGGTTCCGGGGTCGGGGGCGCTTCCGTCGTGGTGCAGGCCCTCGGAGACGGGCAGGTCCTCGGGGAACGACGACTGGGTGCCGGTGTGACGGCGCATGTTCCGGCGCCCGAACGTGGGAACCGGAAGGAAACCTTCGGCGATGGCGGAAGCCATTCCGACACGCGGGATTTCGCGGTTCTCGCGGAAGCAGAGGTAGCGGGGGACCCACTGCGGACGGTACTTGACGTTGGACCGGTAGAGGGCTTCGAGCTGCCACCATCGGGAGAAGAACAGCAGGATCGAACGCCACAGTCGCAGGATCGGGCCGGCGCCGATCCGGGAGCCCTCCTCGAATGCCGCGCGGAACACCGCGAAATTCAACGAAATCCGGGTGATTCCGAAAGTCTCGGCGTGCGCGGCGAGTTCCGACACCATCAGTTCGACGACGCCGTTGGGGGCGTGCGGGTCGCGGCGCATCAGGTCCAGCGAGACGCCGTCCTCGCCCCACGGCACCAGCGACAGCATCGCCACCACGGTCCCGTCCGCGACGGCCTCGACGAGCAGGCAGTCGCCGTCGAGAGGATCGCCGAGGCGTCCGAGCGCCATCGAAAAGCCCCGCTCGGTTTCGGTGTCGCGCCACTGGTCGGCGAGCCGGATCACCTCTGCCATCGCAACCGGCGACAGCTCGCGATGTCGCAGGATGCGCACGGACACACCATGTTTACGGGCGCGACTCACTGCCTGCCGGACCGGTCGCATGTCCCGGCCGGCGAGGCCGAACTCCTTCGGGATCAGGACGGCTTCGTCTCCGAGTTGCAGAACGGAAAGTCCTGCACGGTGATACGCGACCGCACCGTCTTCGCTTGCACCCATCACCGCCGGTGTCCACCCGTATGCGTCTGCGAGCAGCAACCATTCGTCGATCGCATGCGACCAGGCCTCGGGATCGCCGATCGGATCGCCGGAGGCCAGGCAGACGCTCACCTCGACGCGGTAGGTGATCGCGGCCTTGCCGCTCGGCGCGAACACGACGGCCTTGTCGCGCCGCGTCGCGAAGTAGGCGAGTGAGTCGGAGCCGGCATGGTCGAGCAGGCCACGGATTGCGGACTCGTCGCTTCCGGTGAGCGCGTTCTCCGAGCGTTGCGTTCGGAACAGCACGAGCAGCGCTGCGAGCAGGGCGAGCGCTCCCAGCAGGCCGAGGACGGTATTGACCAGACCGTACGGCCGTCCACCGAACTGGTCGTTGTCGATGAACGTGAGCGTGGTGACCCGGTTGAATGCCCACAGGAACCGGTCGGCGGGCGGCAGGGAACCGGGAAAGAGTTCGACGAGTCCCCATCCGAGCAGGGTCCCGGCCACGAGGCCCGCGATCAGCACGGCCAGCGACTTCCATACCGCACCACGACGCACCCGGGTGTAGAACTCGGGATAGGCGAGCAGCAGCAGCGCGATGAGCGCGAGATGCACCACCAGCGCGCCGGCATGGTGGAGATCGCGATCGGTGATGGAGAAGAGAAGATTCGTGATGGCGAATCCGCCGAAGTAGATCGTCAGGATCCACCAGGCGACGCGCTTGCGTCCCGCGGTCGCACCGGCCAGCAGTGCGACGACGAGAGCGAACGACAGGCTCGTGTCGGGAGCGTCGAGGTAGTACTCGTCGAGGTACTCGCGCGGCGCATGAATCCAGAATCTCAGCGTCGGCGAGATCGACCACAGCGCGATCGCCGTGGCGTAGACGGCCAGGGCCACCCCGGCGATGTGCGGCAGTGCGGTCAGGCGACCGTGGAGCGGTGCGGGCGCTGGGGAAGCCGGGGCCGCCACCGGGGACGGCTGATCCGGCCTCGCGGTGAGATCCGCAGACATGCATCGACCGTAGCGCCGCCGGCCCCCGGAAGCGACACCAACCGGTGATTCTCCCGTTTGTCACTATCCGCACTGCCGCGGGTTACCCTGTCACCTCACATCAGTACGGCTGTACGGACGTCACTTTCGGTCACCGGTGGTGGCGGGTTCGTCGACGGGCTCCTTCTCCCGTTCGGGTTCGGCGCGGGCCAGCGCGCTCGGCCACCAGACCTTCTTTCCGATGTCGACCGTCAGTGCCGGCACCAGCAGCGACCGGACCAGCAGCGCATCGAGAAGCACACCGAACGCGACGATGAACGCGAGTTGGGCGAGGAACAGCAGCGGGATCACGGCCAGTGCCGAGAACGTCGCGGCGAGAACGATACCCGCGGAGGTGATCACCCCGCCCGTGACGGTGAGTGCTCGCAGCGTGCCGCGCGTCGTCCCGACCTTCTGCGTTTCCTCCCGCACTCGCGTCATGAGGAAGATGTTGTAGTCGATACCCAGCGCGACAAGGAACACGAAGCCGAACAGGGGAACGACGGGGTCGGCGCCCGGGAAGCCGAACACGTGGTTGAACAGCAGCGACGACACGCCCAGCGTTGCCGCGAACGACACGATCACGGTGAGCATGAGCAGGATCGGCGCGACGATCGCGCGGAGCAGGACGATCAGGACGAGCAGCACCACGATCGTCACCACGGGAATGATGACCGTGCGGTCGCGGGTAGCGGTCGTCTTGGTGTCGAGATCGACGGCGGTCGGTCCGCCGACGAGCGCTTCGGCGTCGGGCACCGTACGGACGCTGTCGCGGATGCGTACGACGGTGTCCTCGGCGGCGAGGGAGTCGGCCGCGTCGTCCAGGGTGGCCTGTACCGCGACGAGACCGTCGACGACGGTCGGTGCTCCGTCGGGTCCGGTGACGGGTTCGACAGCAGCCGTCCCTTCCACCCGGGCGGCGTCCACGACGGCGTCGAGGGCGGATTCGCGGGCGACGATGATGGTGGGCGCGCCGGTTCCGGCATCGAAGTGCTCGCCGAGAACCTGCTGTCCGGTCTTGGAGTCGGTCTGCAGCAGGAAGAGGTCGGACGATGCGACACCACTCGCCTTGAACTGGGGCATCAGCAGCGCGAACGCGACCAGGGCGAGGCTGCACACGATCCAGATGGGACGGGGCCGGGATCCGACCCACTGTGCGACCCGGCTCCAGAACCGGTGGGTGTCCGCCAGATTTTCGCTGTCGAAGTCCGGGTCGTATTTCGGGCGGGTCGGCCAGAAGGCGACGCGGCCGAGCAGTACGAGGGCCGCAGGAAGGAACGTCACCGAGGCGATGAACGAGGTTGCGATGCCGATCGCCGCGACCGGGCCGAGCCCGCGGTTGGAATTGAGGTCGGACAGCAGCAGGCACAGCACGCCGAGGATGACGGTGCCGGCGGAAGCGGCGATCGGCTCGATGGACGCGCGCCACGCGGTGCGCATGGCGTCGTACTTGTCCTGCCGGACCCGCAGTTCCTCGCGGTACCGGGAGACGAGCAGCAGGGCGTAGTCCGTCGCGGCGCCGAAGACCAGGATGAACATGATGCCCTGGCTCTGGCCGTTGAGGGCGATGACGTCGGCGTCGGCGAGCAGGTAGACGAGCAGGCTGGCGAGGGCGAGCGCGAAGACGGCCGAGATGATGACGACGAAGGGAAGGATCGGGCTGCGGTACACGACGATGAGAATGACGAGCACGACTCCGCCCGCAACGAGGAGCAGCAGGCCGTCGATGCCGGCGAATGCGGAGGACAGGTCGGCGGCTTGCCCCGCGGGACCGGTGACGTACACGGTCAGGCCGTCCGGCGCTTCGGCGAGAGACTCCCGCAACTGCTCCACGGCGTCCTGGACTTCGCCGCCGGCGTCGATCGGGACGATCATCTGCACCGCTTCACCGTCTTCCGACGGGATGGGCGGAGGCCCGACAGACCGGATCGCGACGAATCCGATGTCCTGCTCGGTGATTCCGCCGTCACGCTCGGCGACGACGATGGCCGGAATGGCGTTGCTGTCGCGGAACTGTGCGTAGATCTCGTCGGCGCGGGTGGATTCCGCCGAGGCCGGGAGGAAGGAGCTCGCGTCGGTGGATGCCACCTCGCTCAGCTTGCCGGCGAACGGTCCGCCGCCGCCCGCTGCCACGAGCCACGCAATGAGTAGCAGAGCGGGCAGCAGCCAGCGCCACCGTCCGGTTTTGCGTGCGGGAGCGGAAGTGGTGCTCAAGATTCCTCCTGGCGTAAACGAATAAGGGACTGAGTCGATTGCTCGTCGAATGGGTGTGCGCGTACAGCCGGCCGGTCCGTCGCCGCACGGTAGAAAACAGATGCGCCTCGCGGCGGTGCTCCGGTACCCTTTGCCCGGTCGGACACCCGCCCGGGGACGACAGGTTCGCTGCCGCTGGTCGCGGTGGTGTGCCGTCCTGGCGTCCTCGGTCCCGAGGCGATTCGGAGACAACCCTGCACTCCGGAAGGTGCACTCATGATGGTGGTTTCATCTCGCCAACTCGAATCGAGCATCGCCGCCACACTCAGATCCGCGGGCTGCGTGTTCGCCGAGGACGAAGCGCGGCTGTTGCTGGACGAGGCGTCGACCGTCGCCGATCTCGCCGCGCTCGTGACTCGGCGGGTCTCGGGTGAGCCACTCGAGCACATCGTCGGCTGGGTCGCGTTCTGCGGTGAGCGGATGGCCGTGGACCCGGGTGTGTTCGTGCCCCGCCGCCGCACCGAATTCCTGGTGCACTGCGCGACCGAGGTCGCGCCCGCGCGACCGGTCGTCGTCGACATGTGCTGCGGCTCCGGCGCGGTGGCGGCCGCCCTGCACACGATGTTCGACGCGAGCGAGGTCTATGCCGCCGACATCGATCCGGCGGCGGTGCGCTGTGCTCGCCGCAACCTGCCCGCGGAACGCGTGTTCCAGGGTGATCTGTACGCTCCTCTGCCCGGGGCGCTGTACGGGCACGTCGACGTGCTGGTCGCCAACGCCCCGTACGTTCCCACCGGAGCATTGAGCGCGATGCCGCGGGAGGCGCGATGCAGCGAACCCCGCGTAGCGCTCGACGGCGGCAGCGACGGACTCGACATCCACCGCCGCCTGGCGTCCGGCGCGGCCCACTGGCTCGCACCGAACGGTTGCCTGCTGATCGAGACGGCGGAAAGTCAGGCCGGTACCGCGCAACAGATCTTCGCCCGGGCCGGGCTGGCGCCCCGCGTCGTATCGTCCGACGACCTCGACGCAACGGTCGTTGTCGGGTTCTCCCGCTGAGCGCATCGTCAGCCCAGCGGCAGTTCGGCGAACAGCGCCGTCGGTTGTTTCGATCCGCCCGCCGGTTCGATGCTGAATGCGAGTGCGGTCGCGCCCGAGATTTCCTCCAGCACAGCGGTGGTCGACGGCGCCACATCTTCGGGCGTCATCGTGCCGGCAGAGGATGCACCCTCGGGTCCGATGAGCCACATCTGGTAGACGGTGCCCTCGGTGGGCGGAGCGACGTTGTTCATCACCAGAACACCCGCGTCGACCTCCTTGGAGAACACGACCGTGGCGGTTCCGCCGCCGTCGAGCACGCCGGTTGTGGTGCGCACGTCGTCGGCGGCGAGCACCTGTGCGGTTGTCGGTTGGTCGGAGGCGCCCGGCCACTGGGAAGCGACAACCACACCGCCGAGCGCGACGACCAGCGCGGCGGCCGCGACGAGCAGGAAGTTGCGGCGACGACTCTGCCGACGGCGTTCGTCGAGCGAGATCGGCGGAGGCTGCGCCGCCTCCTGCTCCTCGTGTGCGATCCGGTCGAGGAGGCGGGACCGCAGCTCCGGTGAGGGCTCGGCGGTGTGCGCCGCGGAGAGCTCGGCCAGCACCTCGCGGAACAGGCAGACCTCGGCGTCGAATGCTGCGGCCACCTCCGGGCCCGAATCGGCGAGTCGGGTCGCGACTTCGTCCCGCTCGGCCGACGACAGAGCGTCCATCGCCACGATGGGTGCCATGTCGAGCACTTCGCGGTCGGATTCACGCATCATCACCGGTCACCCCCAGACAGTTCTTCAGTCGGATAAGACCGTCGCGAATTCTCGATTTGACGGTCGGTAACGAAGCGGAAAGTTCTTCCGCGACTTCGCGATAGGTCAATCCGCGATAGTAGGCGAGTTCGACGGATCTGCGCTGTAGCTCGGTGAGCGTGCCCAGGCAGTCCACCACCCGCCGGCCCTCGTCGCGCTGTGTCACCTCTTCGCTCACGGAATCGAATGCGGCATCGACCGTTCCCGCCCCGTAGTTCGATTCACGATCTGCTCCGGACTGTTCGCTCCGCACCCGGTCCACGGCACGGCGGTGTGCCAGTGTGATCAACCACGACAGCGCCGAGCCCTGACGAGGGTCGAAGGTCTCCGCCGATTTCCAAACCTGCAGGTAGACCTCTTGGGTTGTCTCTTCGCTGTAGCCCGGATCGCGCAGCACTCGCAGTACCATTCCGAATACGCGGGTGCGCGTGGCGTCGTACAGCTCGGCGAACGCAGCCTGATCCCGGGTTGCCACTCGTTCGAGCAGCACCCCCAATGTGTCGGTATCTCTCCCGACCCCTGCCATCACCGCTGTCCGCTCATCGAACGGAAGCCTAACCCGGCGATCGAACCCACTCAAGGCGACTGCGGCCGTCATGGTGTTCACCTCCACCGAGTTCATCCGACGATTTGTCCATGACCGTTGTTCGTGGCCGGCGGCCGTCCGGATGGGTCCGAAAAGAATATTGCGAACCCACCCATCCACCCCGGCACCGGTACCGAATGCCCGATGACACACCTGATCGACGTGGTCTCCGGCCACGACACCGAAGGGAATTCGAACGATGAATATCAACACGCGGAAGAGCTTTGCGGCAGTCGGAATCGGTGCGATGGCCCTCGTGGGTGTCGCGGCCTGCTCGTCGGACGAGTCGGATACGACGACGGAGACCAGTGCGGCCACCGCCACCACGACGTCCATGATGGAAACGACCACCGCCGAGGCTGCCGCCTCCGGCCCGGTCGGCCCCGGCTGTGCCGATTACGTCGCCGCCAACCCCTCGGGTCCCGCATCCGTCGAAGAACTGGCGAACCAGCCGGTCGCCGAAGCTGCGGGCAACGTGCCCATCCTGACCACTCTCACCGCCGCGGTGTCGGGTCAGCTCAACCCTGAGGTGAACCTCGTCGAGACACTCAACGGCGGCGAGTTCACGGTGTTCGCCCCCGTCGACGACGCCTTCGCCAAGCTCGACCCGGCCACGGTCGACACCCTGCGGACCGACTCCGCGCTGCTCACCGACATCCTGACCTACCACGTGGTTCCGGGTCAGGTTTCGCCCGCGGATATCGCGGGTACCCAGACCACCGTTCAGGGTGGCACTGTCGAGGCGGCCGGTTCGGGCGAGAACCTGACGGTCAACGAGGCCAACGTGATCTGCGGTGGCATCGAGACCGAGAACGCGACCGTCTACCTCATCGACTCGGTCCTGCTGCCCCAGTAGGGCCGGCACCGTACCCGGAAAGCGGAGGCAGCATGCGGAAGACCAGCACTGTGCGCAGAACCGTTCGGGGCCTCGCGGCGGCGACCATCGCCGCCGCGGGCGCCGCCCTCTTCGCCGCTCCTGCACAAGCGGCACCACTCACCCCCGTCCCACAGCTCGATGTGAACCGGTATGTGGGCGAGTGGTACCAACTCGCCGCGAATCCCGCGCCGTTCAACATCGATTGCGTCCGTGACACCACGGCGGTCTACACACCGATCGACGAACGCAATGTGCGCGTGGAGAACTCGTGCACGACCATCGCTGGGGAGCGGCGCGGGATCGTCGGCAATGCGCGGGTCAACGACACCGCATCGCTCCACGTCTCGTTCCCGGGGGTGCCCACACAGGACTCGCTCGACGGGCCGAGCAATTACATCGTCACCTACCTGGCCGACGATTACTCGTGGGCGTTGGTCGGTGACCCGAGCCGGCTGTCCGGATTCGTCCTGTCCCGGTCGCCGGTGGTCGATGCCGCGGCTTGGCAGCAGATTCGGACCGTCGTCGAGCAGAGCGGGTACAACTCGTGCCTGATGCTCACCTCCCCGACCACCGAGGGGATGCAGGAGATCCGACCGCTCTGCACCGTGTGAGCAGAGTTCGGGGAAGAAGAGAGGGCCGGCGAAATGCCGGCCCTCTCTTCGTGCGTCGCAATTCGATCCACAGGGTGTGGATCAAGCTGTGGATCGACGCGCTGCGGTACCGGCGATGTTCTCGAGCATGCCCTTGAAGATGATGCCGTGGAATGGCAGTAACGAGTACCAGTAGAGGCGGCCCGCAACACCTTTCGGGAAGAAGAGTGCCCGCTGATGCAGCCGGGTGTGCTCGGGACCGAGAGGTTCGACCCGCCACTCGAGCCACGCACCGCCCGGGGCGCGCATCTCCGCGCGCAACCGCAGCAATTGCGGCCGCTCGATGCGTTCGACACGCCAGAAGTCCAGTGCGTCACCGGTATGCAGGGTGCGAGGATCCCTGCGGCCGCGAACGAGACCCACGCCGCCGGCGAATCGATCGAGCCAGCCTCGCACAGTCCACGCCAGCGGGAAGGAATACCAACCGTTTTCGCCGCCGATGCTCTCGATGACCTGCCAGATCTCACCGGCGGAAGTTGCGCAGTCGAGGCTGCGTTCGTCGGTGAAGACGACTTCCCCGGCCCAATCGGGATCGGACGGCAGGGAATCGGCAGGCGCCCCGAGCGGAGAGGCGGACGCCCACGTCGATTCCACGTCGCCGCGCTCGATACGTCCGAGTGCGAGCCGAACCGCGTCGCGGTACCCGGTGAGCCCGTCCGGAGGGGGCGGAATCACCGCGTCGACGTCGTGGTTGCTCATCACCGCGTCGGTGCTCAGGGATTCGATCAAGGCCCGCCCGAGTCCCGGAGGAATAGGGGTGACCAGCCTGATCCACAGTCCTGCCAGCCGCGGGGTGAGAGTGGGCAACACCAGGATCCGCCGTTGCCGGAGACCGGCGACCTCCGCATATACCTGCAGCATCTCGCGGTAGCGCAGGACATCGGGCCCGCCGATATCCAGTGCAAGACTGCGCTGCAGCGGGACGTGCGCCGCAGCGACGAGGTAGTGCAGGACATCCCGGACGGCGATCGGCTGGATCCGGTTGTCCACCCACCGCGGTGTCGTCATGACCGGCAACCTGTTGGACAAATGACGGATCATCTCGAACGACGCCGACCCGGAACCGATCACGACGCCGGCCTGCAGCACGAGAGAGGGGATCCCGGAATCGAGCAGGATTCGTCCGACCTGGGCCCGCGAGCGCAGGTGCGGCGAGAGTTCACCCGTCTCCGGGTGCAGCCCTCCCAGATAGACGATGCGCCCGACCCCGGCCCCGTGCGCCGCGGCCACGACGTTCTCCGCGGCCCGGCGCTCGGCGTCGACGAACTCGTCGCGGCCGCCCATCGAATGCACGAGGTAGTACAGAACGTCGATGTCGCGGAAGGCGGCAGCGAGCGTATCCGGATCGTCGAGATCTCCCTGCACTATTTCCACGTCCCCGGCCCACGGCACGTCGCGGAGTTTGTCGGGGCTGCGCGCCAGCACCCGGACCCGGTATCCGGCGTCGATCAGTCGCGGGGCGAGGCGACCACCGATGTACCCGGTGGCTCCGGTGACGAGGACGCGAAGGGGTTCCGGGGTGGTCAAGAGTTCTCCAGGAGATAGCCGAGCTGGTGGCGCAACGAGGCTTCCAGGTTGGGGCGGCGGAACCGGTGACCGGCGTCGAGCAGTGCTCTCGGCACGACGTACTGGCTTGCGGTGGCGAGTTCACGGGCACCCTGGTCGCCGAGCAGAATCCGGGGGCCGAACGAGGGAACGGGAAGCAGAGCGGGCCGATGGAGTATGTGCGCGAGCGTGCGGGTGTATTCCTCGTTCTGCACCGGCTGCGGCGCAACCGCGTTCACGGGGCCGGACACGGCCGGATCGGTGAGGGCGCGGTGGTACACGTCGACGAGGTCGTCGATGTCGATCCACGACAACCACTGTTTCCCGCTCCCGAGTCTGCCTCCGAGGCCGGCCGCGAAGAGCGGCCGCATCACCTGGAGTGTGCCGCCCCGGGGGGTCTGCACGATACCGGTGCGAACCCGGACGACGCGCAGGCCGCCGTCTTCGGCGGGACGGGTCGCGGCTTCCCAATCGGCGACGACGTCCGCGAGGAAACCCGAGCCACGCGATGCGTGTTCGTCGAGGGGAGCATCACCCCGGTCGAAACCGTAGAGCCCGATTCCGGAGGCGCTCACGAACGTGGCCGGGCCGTTGCTCGTACCGGCCGCGAGTTCCGCGAGCCGACGTGTCGGCTCGATGCGGCTGTCGCGCACCTCGGCCTTGTGCGATTCGGTGAATCGACCGGCGATCGATTCGCCGGCCAGATGCACGACGGCATCGACGCCTTCGAGCAGGTCGGCAGCGGGATCTGCCGGGCTCCAGCAGCGCTCGTGCAGACCCCGGGCATCGCGGCGAACGAGTCGGATGACGCGATAACCGCCGGTGCTCAGAAAGGCGGTCAGGGCGGAGCCGATCAGACCGGAGGAACCGGTGACGGCGACCGTGCCGGGCCGCACGCCCTGCTCGTGCGACATGCGGTGGCTCGCCAGGTCTTCGGCGAGCTGACGATGCCGGTAACGGAACGTCTGCCGGAGGAACCTCTCGGGCACGGGCGTATCGACTCGGTCGATCACCCGGGTGCGGTTCCGGTCGGCGGGCTCGAACCGGTGCTCGTGCCGCCACGAACGGATCAACCCGGGGGGCAAGGACATCAGCCCGTCGCGGCCGAGTGCGTCGACGAAACGGTGTGGGGGATCGTAGGCCTCAGGCTGGTGGTCGGAAATCCAGCGGAGACCTCCGGGCAGGGCGAGAATCGCGCGTCCGTCGGCGAGCGAACCGGCTTCGGAGACGACATTCAGTGGCTGCCACGGTGGAAGCAGGCGATGTATCGCGCCAGGGCGGGTGTGCCAGTCGAATACTTCGTCGCGAGGTGCCTCCACGACACTGCTGTACTCGATACCCATCTGCCCTCCGTGGCTGCGCTACCGGTAACCGAGATTGGTGGGCGGCGCCGGAAACGTCCGGCGCCGCCGTCCGATCACGCAGGAATCATGGTGATCAGAAACATGTAGGCCTCGGCCAGGGGGGTGTGGATAGCCATGAATGCCATATCGACCAGGGCTCGCATGGTTGTCTCCTTCTTGTCGGTGACGGTCGGTCCGTCTGCCTCTCATTCGGTGCCGCCCGGACACCGGATGGGTCACCCGCTCACGGAGATCTCTCCGTACCTCGCCAGCGCCACCTGACGTTCGTGCGCGTGATCCACAATCGGTTCCGGATAGCCGGGCGGTGGCCCGTCCGGGAGCCGATGTACCCGACTGTCCGCGATGCCACGAAGTTCGGGTACCCAGCGACGTACGTACTCACCCGTCGGATCGAACTTTTCGCCCTGCGCGGTGGGGTTGAACACCCGGAAGTAGGGTGCGGCGTCGGTGCCGCTGCCGGCGGTCCACTGCCAATTGTGCTGATTGGATGCCAGGTCACCGTCGACGAGGTGCGCCATGAAGTGCTGCGCACCCCACCACCACGGCAGGTGGAGGTCCTTGGTGAGAAACGACGCGACGACCATTCGCACCCGATTGTGCATCCAGCCCTCGGCGAGCAGCTGCCGCATGCCGGCGTCCACGATCGGATAGCCGGTGCGGCCCTGCTTCCATGCAGAGAAGGCGCGGTCGGCCTCCGGCCCGGTGTCGTAGCGGATGGCGTCGAACCGGCGGTTGTAGTTGCGATAGGCGGTGTCCGGCCGGTGATGCAGGACGTCGGCGTAGAAATCGCGCCAGCACAATTCGCTGCGCAGGGTCGTCGCACCGGCATCGGTGCGTGCCCGCAGATCGTGCAGCACGGTACGCGGGTGGACACACCCGAACTTCAGGTAAGGGGACAGCCGGCTGGTGCCGTCGAGGTCAGGTCGGTCCCGGTCGGTGTCGTAGCGGTCGAGATCGTGGTCGCGGAAGTCGCGCCATCGGCGCAGCGCGGCCGCCTCCCCGGCCGGGGGCAGCTCGACGGCGATGTCGTCGTCGGCCGGAATGGGGATGCGCGCACTTGTGCCGTCCGGGTCGAGCCAGCTCACGGTGGTGACGTCGGTGGCTGCCGGGGGCCGCCACCCGTGGTCGAGCCAGGACCGCCGGTACGGGGTGAACACGCGGTACGGGGTGCCGTCCGCCTTGACGACCCGGCCGGGGGCGACGGCGTACGGCGAACCGGTCCGCACGAGCGGGACATCGCCGAGCGCCGCCTCGACCGTCCGGTCACGGCGTGCCCCGTACGGGGCGTAGTCGGCGCTGATGTGGACCGCCACGGCGTCGAGTTCCTTCGCCAGTTGCGGGATCACGGTGGCGGGGTTGCCGTGGGCGACGAGCAGCCGCCCGCCGAGTTCGTCGTCGAGGGCACGCAGGCATCGCAGCAGGAAGGTACTGCGCGGTCCAGGGCGGAGCAGCGTGTCGTCGAGCACGAATACCGCGGCCGCACCGGCACCTTCGTCGGCTACGTCGAGCAGTTGCGGCAGATCGTGCAGGCGCAGATCTCTGCGGAACCAGATGAGGGCGGGACCGGGCACCCGTCCAGTGTGCGTGACCGGGAATGGGCGACAATGGAAAACATGCCCGACGCTTTCGAAGTACCCATTCGCGACGACTCGATCAGGCTCGGCCAGTTCTTGAAATTGGCGAGCCTGATCGAGTCGGGCGCGGAGGCCAAGGAGGTCATCGCCGACGGCCTCGTCTCGGTCAACGGCGAGGTCGAAGTGAGGCGCGGCCGGCAGCTGCACGCGGGAGACGTCGTCGAGCTCGCCGGGACGAGCGCCCGCGTGGCCCGCGACCTCTGAGCGTGGCTCAGCTCTCGGCGCGTACCACTACGCCGTCGTGGTCGCTGTAGAGGATCTCGCCCGGGTTGAACGTGACGCCCCCGATCTCCACGGGCACGTTCTTTTCGCCGGAGCCGGTCTGGGTGCTCTTGCGGGGGTTGGTGCCGAGAGCCTTGATGCCGATGTCGAGGGTGCGCAGGATCGCGGAGTCGCGCACCGCCCCGTTGACGACGACACCGGCCCAGCCGTTGTCGACCCCGCGGCCGGCGATGATGTCGCCGACGAGCGCGGTATGGATGCTCGCTCCGCCGTCGACGACCAGGACGCCACCGTTGCCGGGCTCCGAGAGGGTCTGCTTGACGAGGAGGTTGTCCTGGAAGCAGCGGATCGTGGTGATCGGGCCCGAGAACTCCGTGCGGCCACCGAACTGGAGGAACTGGGTGTCGCAGCTGCGGATGTCCGGGCCGATCTCGTCGGCGAGGTCGGCGGTGGGCGGGATGTCGTTCGACGTGGCTTCGCTCATGTCGCTGAGGATAGAACGTTCGTCTGCGCTGGTGGAGGGTCGTGACGGGCGCCACCCGCAGACAGGTGGATTATTGACCTCTTGAAAATCTATACCGGTAAATTCTTGTATCCTTGCTCACGAGTTCGCCCCGACCCCGGAATGCAGGACGGTGAAATGCCAATCGACGGACGCTCGACGATTGTTCGCGTGCCCAAGGCGGGCGAACTGATCGCTGCGAGTCTGCGCAGGCAGATCATCACCGGCGAGTTGCAGGCGGGGGAGCCCCTGCCCAACGAAGCGGCGCTCATGGAACGGTACGGCGTGTCCCGGCCGACCCTGCGTGAAGCCTTCCGCATCCTCGAATCCGAAGGCATCATCACCGTGCTGCGCGGCGCGCACGGCGGCGCCCGGGTCCAGGCGCCCGACGGGTCGACCGCCGCCCGGTACACGGGTCTTCTGCTGCAGTACCGCGGCGTGCCCCTCGCCGATGTCTACCGTGCCCGGACCGAACTCGAGGTCGCGGCCGTCGGACTGCTCGCTGCGAAGCCCGACGACCGCATCGATACGCTCTCGGATCTGGTCGAGCGTGGCGAAGCGGTCTTCGGCGACGTACACGCTTTCGCCAAGCACGACACCGAGGTGCACCGCGCGATCATGGAACTCGGTGGCAACGAGACCATGGCCGCGCTCGCGGGGATGCTCCTCGACATCATGGACGCGCACAACGCCCTGTATCTGTCGTCGCGCGCCGAGCAGGACCGGCCCGAGTCGACGTCGGCCCTGCGGGCCCACCGGAAACTCGTTGCGCTGCTTCGGAAGAGTGAACCCGGTGCAGCAGAAGCATTCTGGCGCCGACATCTCGACAGCGTCGAGCGCTACATGACCGGTGATTCCGAGACGACACTCGTCGAAGTGCTGTCCTGATCGCTCAGCGACCGAAGCGGCGTTCGTAGTCGGCGCGTTCACGATCCGCCCGGATGCGGGCCTTCGCGCTGAGCAGTTCCGGGCTCAGTCCGTGCTGCTGGAGACGGTGCCGTTGCCAGACGGGCATGAGTGCCACCGAGAAGTAGATCCACGGCAGCAGCAACAGCAGCATCATCGAGAGCGGAATCCATACCGGTCCGGGAATCAGCAGGAAGAGCAACAGCAGCGGAACGATCGGCAGGTTCCACCGCAGCAGGTACCGGCGGGCGGCGCCGGGGCCGATAACGTCTTCGCGGACCCAGTCCTGCATCTCGACGGGCAGCGGACGACCGATCAGATAGCCGAGTCGCTGAAAAAAATTAGGTCGTGCACTACTCATGTCGCTCAGGATAGATCCTCAGTCGTAGAGCCGTGTAAGGCTCCCCGAGAACGTGTCCACCACCACCTTGCGGCGCAGCTTCATGCTGGGTGTGAGATCGCCGCTCTCGACCGTCAGTTCACGATCGAGAATCGTGAATTTCTTGACCTGCTCCCACCGGTTGAGCTGCAGGTTGAGCTCGTCGATGTACCCGGAGATCAGATCGTGGGTCTTGTCGTGCTGCGAGATCTCGGCGAACGACAGATCGCCCAGGCCGTTCTTGGCGGCCCACTCGGTGATCGATTCGGAGTCGAGGCCCACCAGCGCGACGCAGTACGGCTGGGCTTCGCCGTACACGATGATTTCCGATGCGTACGGGCAGATACCCTTGAACATCGACGCGATCGCCGACGGCGCCACGTACTTGCCCTGGGACGTCTTGAACATGTCCTTCTTGCGGTCGGTGATCCGCAGGTAGCCCTCGTCGTCGAGGCTTCCGATATCGCCGGTGTGGAACCAGCCGTCGGGCTCGAGTGCTTCGGCGGTCGCGTCGGGACGATCGTGGTAGCCGGTCATCACGCCCGGCCCCCTGACGAGTATCTCGCCGTCCTCGGCGATCTTCGCCTCGGTGCCCGGGATCGGCCATCCCACCGTGCCGATCCGGTTGGCGTAGGGCCGGTTCACGAACGACGCCGCGGAAGTCTCGGTGAGTCCGTATCCTTCGAGAACCGGAATGCCGACCGCGTCGAACCATTGCCCCACAGAAGGATTCAGCCCTGCCGAACCGGAGATGAAGAAGCGCAACTTGCCGCCGAACCGTTCACGAACGGTCGAGAACACCAGCTTGTCCGCGACCTTGTGCTGCACCGAATCGAGGAGCCCGGGGGACTTGCCCGCCTGCTTGGCCTTCGAGACGTTCAGGCCCACACCCATCGCCCAATCGAAGATCTTCTTCTTCGCGCCGCCTTCCTCCGCCATCATCCCCTCGACACGCGCATGTGCCTTCTCGAAGATGCGCGGCGCCGCGCCCATGAACGTGGGGTGCACGACTGCGAGGTTCTCGACGATCTTGTCGACCCGTCCGTCGACCGCAGTGGGAAAACCGATCTGAAGCGGCAGCGTCAACAGCACCTTGCCGAAGACGTGCGACAGCGGAAGCCACAGGTACTGCAGATCGTCGTGGCTGAGCAGACCCACCGCGTCGATCGCCGCTGCCTCGTACGTCCACGCCGAGTGCGGCAGCCGCACGCCCTTCGGTTTGCCCGTCGTGCCGGACGTGTAGATCACCGTGGACAGGTGATGGGGCTCGATGCTGTGAATG
>NZ_JAUZMZ010000230.1:0-5946 GCF_036327435.1 Rhodococcus chondri
ATCTGATCTACACCTCCGGCTCCACCGGCCGCCCCAAAGGCGTCGTCGTCCCGCACCGCGGGCTCGCCAACCTCGCCGCCACCCTGCACGCGCGGCTGGCGCCGCCCCCGACCGCGCGCGTGTCCCACTTCTCGTCCCCGAGCTTCGACGCATCGATCTTCGAATACATGACCGCCTTCGGGATCGGCGCGACCCTGGTGATCGTCCCGGCCACCGTGTACGGCGGCGACGAACTGGCCCGGCTGCTCCGCGACGACCGCATCACCCACGCGTTCTCCACACCCGCGGCGCTGGCCTCCGTCGACCCCACCGTCGTGGACTGCCCGGTGGTCACCGTCGCCGGCGAAGCCTGCCCCCCGGAACTGGTGGCGCGGTGGGCCCCCGGGCGCCGGGTGTACAACGCCTACGGCCCCACCGAAACCACCATCGTGGTCAACATCGCCGATCCGCTCACCGCGGGGGAGACCGTGCCCATCGGCACCCCCGTGTGCGGGGTCACCGAAACCATCCTCGACGGCCGGCTGCACCCGGTGCCGGTCGGGGTGCCGGGCGAGCTGTACATCGGCGGTGCCGGCGTGACCCGCGGCTACTTCGGCAAACCCGGCCTGACCGCCACCCGCTTCGTCGCCGACCTGCACGGCGCCCCGGGCAGCCGCATGTACCGCACCGGCGACGTGGTGCGCTGGCGTGCCGTCCCCACCGGCAGCGACGAACCCCGCGACACCGCCGAATACCTCGGCCGCTCCGACTTCCAGGTCAAGATCCGCGGCTTCCGCATCGAACTCGGCGAAATCGACGCCGCCCTCGCCGACCATCCCTCGGTCGCGTTCGCGGTCACCATGGGCCGCACCGCCCCGTCCGGCGACCCGATGCTGGTGTCCTACGTCCTGCCCGACACCGGGCAGCGCATCGACACCGACACCCTGCTCGCCCACCTCGGGCGGCGCCTGCCCGCGCACATGGTGCCCGCCGCGCTCGTCCCGCTCGACACCCTCCCGCTGACACCGGTGGGCAAACTCGACCGCCGCGCCCTGCCCGAACCCAGCTTCGGTGCCGGCGCCGACCCCACCGCAGTGCCCACCACCCCCGCCGAAACCGCGATCGCCGCGGTGTTCGCCGACCAGCTCGGCGTCGACACGGTCGGTCTCGACGACAGCTTCTTCGACCTGGGCGGCAACTCGCTGATCGCCACCCGGGTGGTGGCCCGCATCAACGACGCGCTCGGTGCCGACGTGGGGGTCCGCACCCTGTTCGAGGCCCCCACCGTGCGGGCCCTGACCACACGGCTCGGCGACACCGGACCCGGCGCGCACCCGCCGCTGGTGCCGGCACCGCGCCCCGACCGGATCCCGGTCTCGGCGGCCCAGCAACGCCTGTGGTTCGTCAACCAACTCGACACCGGCTCGGCCGCCTACAACATTCCCGTCGCGATCCGGCTGACCGGCCACCTCGACGTGCCCGCCCTCGCCGCGGCCCTGACCGACCTGCTCGACCGGCACGAGGCGCTGCGCACCGTGTTCCCCGCCACCACCGACGGCGCGGTGCAGACGGTGCTGCCCACCCCCGGCACCGGACTGGACCTGTCGGTGGACCCGGTGCCCCCGACCGCGGTGGACACCGCGCTCGCCGCGTGCGCCACCACCGGGTNCGANGTCACCACCGACCTGCCCGTGCGCGCCCGCCTGCTGCGCACCGGCCCCGACGAGCACGTGCTCGCGGTGGTCGTGCACCACATCGCCGCGGACGGGGCGTCCCTCGCGCCGCTGGCCCGCGACCTGATGACCGCCTACGCGGCCCGCGCCCGCGGTCACGCCCCGGACTGGGCGCCGCTGCCGGTGCAGTACGCCGACTACACCCTGTGGTTCGCCGACGTCCTCGGCGACCCCACCGATCCGTCCTCCCGCACCGCCACCCAACTCGACTTCTGGCGCACCCGCCTCGCCGGTGCCCCCGAGGTGACGGCGCTGCCCACCGACCGGCCCCGACCCCCACAACAGTCCTTCCGCGGCGCCACCGTCCGCTTCGACGTCGACCCCGGCCTGTACCGGCAGGTCACCACCCTCGCCCACGCGCACGGCGCCACCGAATTCATGGTCGTCCACGCCGTGCTCGCCGCGCTGCTCGCCCGGATGTCGGGCACCGACGACATCACCGTGGGCACCCCCGTCTCCGGCCGCGGCGACCGCGCCCTCGACGACCTGGTCGGCATGTTCGTCAACACCGTCACCCTGCGCACCACGGTGCCGGCCCGCACCCCGTTCCGCGACTACCTCACCGCGGTGCGCGAGCAGGACCTCGCCGCGTTCGCGCACGGCGACCTGCCCTTCGACATGCTCGTCGACACCCTCACCGGCGCCCGCTCCGCGGCGTACGCGCCGCTGTTCCAGGTGATGCTCGCGTTCCAGAACAACACCGCCGCGCACCTCGAACTGCCCGACCTGACCGTCGATCTGCAGGAAATCGACACCGACACCACCAAATTCGACCTGCACCTGCTCCTACAGGAACAGCCCGGCCGCGACGGCCCCACCCTCGGCGGGGCCCTGTCCTACGCCACCGACCTGTTCGACGCCGACACCGCCGCCGCGCTGACCGACCGGTTCGTGCGGCTGCTCGCCGCCGTGACCGCGGCGCCGGACACCCCGGTCGGCGACCTCGACCTGCTCACCGGCCCCGAACGCGCCCGGCTGCTGCAGCACTGGAACGCCACCGCCGCCCCGATCCCCACCGCGACCCTGCCCGAGCTGTTCGCCGCGCAGGTCACCGCGACACCCGACGCGCCCGCCCTCGTCGTCGGCGACACCACCTTCAGCTACGCCGAATTCGATGCCGCGAGCAACCGGCTGGCCCGGGTGCTGCTGCGCGCCGGCGCCGGCCCCGAACGGGTCGTCGCGCTCGCACTGCCCCGCTCGGTCGAGCTGCTCGTCGGTCTCTACGCCGTGGTCAAGACCGGCGCGGCGTATCTGCCCCTCGACCCGGACCACCCCACCGAACGGCTGCGCTACGTCCTCGACAGCGCCCGCCCGGTCCTGACCCTGACCGCTGCCGGCGCCGACACCACGCTGCCCGACCCCGCCGCCGCGCTGCACCTGGACCGTCTCGACACCAGCACCGAATCCGCCGCCCCCATCACCACCGCGGACCGGCCGGCGCCGCTGACCGGCGACAGCGCCGCCTACCTGATCTACACCTCCGGCTCCACCGGCCGCCCCAAGGGCGTCACCGTCACGCACACCGCGATCGTCAACCGGCTCGCGTGGATGCAGCACACCTACCCGCTGACCGCCGCCGACACCGTCCTGCAGAAAACCCCCACCACCTTCGACGTGTCGGTGTGGGAACTGTTCTGGCCCTTGCTCACCGGCGCCGCCCTGGTGCTCGCGACCCCGGACGGGCACCGCGACCCCCGCTACCTGTCGCGGGTCATCGACCGATATCGGGTCACCACACTGCATTTCGTGCCGTCGATGCTCGACGTGTTCCTCGCCGGCGCCGACCTCACGCGCTGTGCGAGTGTGCGGCAGGTGTTCACCAGCGGTGAGGCGCTGCCCGCCGCGACCGTCGCCCGATTCGCCGACGCGCTCGGTGTGCCCCTGCACAATCTGTACGGGCCGACGGAGGCGGCGGTCGACGTCACCGCCCACCCGACCGTGGCGGGCGAGAACCCCGTCCCCATCGGTACACCCGTATGGAACACCTCCGTGCACGTGCTCGACGCCCGGCTGCGACCCGTCCCTGTGAGTGTCGAGGGCGAGCTGTATCTCGGAGGGGTCCAGCTCGCCCGCGGCTACCACGCGGCACCCGGACAGACGGCGGCGAGCTTCGTCGCCGACCCGGCCGGGGGCGCCCGCCTGTATCGCACCGGCGACATGGTGCGGTGGCGCACCGACGGCGCCCTCGAATACGTGGGACGCAGCGACTTCCAGGTCAAGCTCCGCGGCCAGCGCATCGAGCTCGGGGAGATCGAGACGGCCCTGCTCGCGCACGACGCCGTCGCCCAGGCCGTCGTCGTGCTGCATCGCGACGCCGTTGCCGGGGAGCACCTCGTCGCGTATGTGGTCGGCGAGCTCGATCGGAATGCCGTGCTCGCGCACGCCGCCGCGCACCTGCCGCGACACATGGTGCCGACCGCCGCAATGGTGCTCGACGCGCTGCCCCTCACCGCCAACGGCAAACTCGACCGCAAGACCCTGCCCGCACCGGATTTCGGGGCCGGCGTGGAATACGTCGAACCGACGACCGGCACCGAGCACGCGGTCGCCGGTATCGTCGCCGACCTGCTCGAGCACGACCGCATCGGCGCGACCGCGAACTTCTTCGACCTCGGCGGCAACTCCCTGACCGCCACCCGCGCCGTCGCCCGCCTCGGCGAAGCCCTCGGCATCGACATCGCGGTGCGCACCCTGTTCGAAGCCCCCACCGTCCGCGACCTCGCCGCCCGCCTCACCGCCGCCGGCCACACCGCCCCGAGCGGCGCCCCCACCCCGCACCCGCGCCCCGACCACATCCCGCTGTCCCCGGCGCAACAGCGACTGTGGTTCATCAACCAGTTCGACACCACCTCCGCCGCCTACAACATCCCCTTCGCCATCCACCTGAGCGGACACCTGTCGGTGGCCGCGCTCGGCGCCGCCCTGCACGACCTGCTGGTCCGGCACGAATCGCTGCGCACCGTCTATCCCGCCACCGCCGCCGGCCCCTACCAGCGCATCCTCGACGCCGACGACGTGCCACTCACCCTCGACGTGGAGCCCGCCACCGACGACACCGTCCTCACCGCCGCCACCGCCTTCACCACCACCGGCTTCGACGTCACCGTCGACGTCCCGCTCCGCGCCCGGGTGTACGCGCTCGGCCGCGACGAACACGTCGCGGTGCTGGTGCTGCACCACATCGCGGGCGACGGATTCTCCACCGCCCCGCTGGGCCGGGACCTGCTGACCGCCTACCAGGCCCGCACCCGCGGCGACGCCCCCACCTGGACCCCGCTCGAGGTGCAGTACGCCGACTACACCCTGTGGCAACTCGACCGGCTCGGCGACCCCGCCGACCCGGCGTCGCTGCACACCGGTCAGAGCGAATACTGGCGCGCGCGGCTCGCCGGGCTCCCCGACGTGCTGACCCTGCCCACCGACCGTCCCCGCCCCGCCCGGCAGTCCTTCCGCGGCGACATCGTGCGGTTCCCCGTCCCCGCCGACCTGCACACCCGCCTGACCCGGCTCGCCGCCGCCCACGGCAGCACCGCGTTCATGGCCGTGCACACCGCCCTGGCCGTGCTGCTGGCCCGGCTCGCGGACAGCGACGACATCGCGATCGGCAGCCCCGTCGCCGGGCGCGGCCACCGCGCCCTCGACGACGTGATCGGCATGTTCGTCAACACCGTCGTGCTGCGCACCCGGGTTCCCGGCGCCGCGACGTTCACCGAGCTGCTGCGCGAGGTCACCGACAGCGACCTCGACGCGTTCGCGCACACCGACCTGCCGTTCGAGCGGGTCGTCGAAGCGGTCGACCCGCCCCGCTCGACCGCGCATTCGCCGCTGTTCCAGGTCGCCCTCGAATTCCAGAACACCGCCCGCCCCGACCTGGAACTGCCGAACCTGACCGTGCGCGGGCTGCAACTCGATCCCGCCGTGGCCAACTTCGACCTCGAACTGCTCGTCGCCGACCACCCGGAGGGGGGATACGACGCCGCGTTCGTCTACGCCACCGACCTGTTCGACGCCGACACCGTCACCGGCTTCGCCGACCGGTTCGTACGACTGCTCGACGCCGTCACCACCGCTCCCGACCGGCCGGTCGGCGACCTCGACCTGCTCACCGAGCGGGACCACCACAGCCTGGTGCCCGCCACGGGACCGGCCGGCGGCCCCGCGCGGGTCTGGCCCGACCTGCTCGCCGACGCCGTCGCCGCCGGCCCGGACACCGTCGCGGTCATCGACGGCGACC
>NZ_JAUZMZ010000231.1:0-5929 GCF_036327435.1 Rhodococcus chondri
GAGGACGGCGCGAGGCGCTGCTCCTGCGACGTTCGGTGCGTGAGTTCTCCGGCGAGCCGGTCGATCCCGAGGACCTCCGCGATGCGATCGCCGACGCGCTCACCGCGCCCGCCCCGCACCACACCCGGCCGGTCCGTTTCGTGTGGGTGCGGACCGAGCAGGTCCGCCGGAGGCTCCTCGACCGGATGCGCGAGCGGTGGGCGCAGGATCTGGCAGGCGACGGGCTCGACGCCGTCGCGATCGAACGCAGGCTGGCCAGGGGCGCGATTCTCTACGACGCCCCCGAAGTGGTCGTGCCGTTCTGGGTTCCGGACGGCGCCCACCACTATCCCGATGCGCGGCGCACGGCCGCCGAAGCCACGATGTTCACCGTCGCGGCCGGTGCTGCCGTCCAGGGTCTGCTCGTCGCCCTCACGACACGTGGGCTGGGCAGCTGCTGGATCGGCTCGACCATTTTCGCCCCCGACGTGGTCCGCGAAGAGCTCGGCCTGCCTGCGGACTGGTCTCCTCTCGGCGCGATCGCGGTCGGTTATCCACTCACCGAGCCGACGCCACGCGATCCCGCAGCACCCGGCGACGCACTCGTGGAGCTGTAGGGGTGTCGGCACGCTCGCTGCACGCCTCCGCCGTCGAACGCCTCACCGCGTGGAGCGCGGATTCGGCCGATGCGGACTCCCTGCGGCACACGATGCTCGCGTTCCTCGACGCGGCGCCCGACGGGTGCCTGCGCTCGCACGTGCCGGGTCACATCACCGCGTCGTCTCTCGTGCTCGACATCGAGCACCGTCATGTGCTGCTCACACTCCATCCCAGGGTCGGACGGTGGATTCAGCTGGGTGGGCACTGCGAAGAAACCGATGAGACGGTCGTCGATGCGGCCCTGCGCGAAGCCACCGAGGAGTCGGGAATTCCGGGCCTGCGCATCGATCCGGAAATCCTTTCTGCGCATACCCATCCGATCACGTGTTCCCTGGGGCAGCCGACGCGGCACCTCGACCTGCGTTTCCTGGTCACCGCACCGACCGGTGCGGAGCCCGTGCGCAGCGACGAGTCGACCGACCTCCGCTGGTGGCCGGTCGATGCGTTGCCTTCCGACGCCGAGCGCGACACGATCGACCACATGGTGCGGCTCGCGGCGGTGCGACGACCGAACAGTTCCGGATGACACGCCCACCATCCGAAGGGCCGCATACGCTCCAGCCATGAATGAACTCGAGATCCCCGTGGGCGGCCGATCTGTCATGGTGCGGGACACCGGAAACGCGGAGGGCGTCCCTGTCGTGTATTTTCACGGCACCCCGGGATCGCGGCTCGAGGTCGGCTTCGGAGACGAGGTCGCTGCGCGGATGGGTGTGCGGGTGATCAGCTTCGACCGTCCCGGTTACGGCCGGTCCGATGTCGCGGAGAGCACCCTCGGGCTGGTGGCGGGAGATGTCGAGGCCGTCGTCGACAAACTCGGGGTGGGCCGGTTCGCCGCCTTCGGGTGGTCGGGCGGCGGACCCTTCGCCCTGGCCACGGCGGCCACGATGGGCGATCGCGTGACCCGAGTCGGCGTGTCGGGCGGACTCGCGCCCGTGCAACAGATGCCCGGTGCGCGGGATGCGCTGAACGAGAACGATCTCCTTGCGCTGTCGTTTCTTCCCGACGAGCCCACCCGCGCCGCCGCGCAATTCTCGGCCGGAAACCGGGAAATGCTCGATGCCATGGTGTCGGTGAAGGACGACGAGCAGGCACCGTGGATCGACTGGATGTGGGCGGAGAGCGACCCCGAGGTGACCACCGACCACGCCGCACGGCAGGCGCTGTTCGTCTCCTTCCGGGAGTCGTTGCGGCAAGGCCCCATGGGGATTGCCTGGGACAATGTGGCATTCGTCGGGCCCTGGGGATTCGACCTCCACGACGTCTCGTCGCCGGTTCACCTCTGGTACGGCGGCTGCGATCGGATGGCGCCGCCGGCCAACGGCGAGTGGCTCGCAGCACAGCTGCCCGACGCCGAACTCGTCCTGTACGCGGGAGAAGGACATCTCCTGCCACTGCGGCACTGGGAAGAAATGCTGCAGACCGTGACCACTGCTCGATGAACCGTCAGGACCCCAGCGGCGGGAGCGCCGGATGCTTGGGCGAGATCCCGTCGCCCGAGGAGATCCCCCGCACGCGGTGGGCCACCCAGGGAACGAAGAACTCGCGCATCCACCGGCGGTCGTCGGCGCGCTGCGCGGCGCGGGTGAGCAGCGGAGCCTCGTCGAACCGGACCGGCTCGAGCGTGTGCGGAACATCGAGGAGGTCGAGCACCCGGATCGCCATATTGTGATGACCCGCGGCAGACATGTGCAGACGATCGAAATCCCACATGCGCAGATCCCGGTACTCGGTGAAACGCCAGAAATCGACGATCGTCGCGCCGTGTCGGTCCGCGATCTCCCGCACCAGTTCGTTGTAGACGGCCCAGCGTCCACGCAGCACCCCGAACACCGGCGCCCAACTGCCGTCGTACGCGGTCCACATCAACACCCGGGCGCCCGTCGCGGCGAGTTTGCCGATGGCATCGTCGTACTCGGCTGCGAGCGCGTCGAGGTCCAGCTTCGGGCGCATCAGGTTGTTGCCGCCCGCGTAGATGGTCACCAGATCGGGCTGCATGGCGACAGCACCCTCGAGTTGTTCGTCGATGATCGGTCTCAGCAACCGACCGCGGATCGCAAGATTCGCGTAACCGAAGGCCGGGTTGTCTCGGGCGAGTTGCCCCGCCACGAGATCCGCCCAGCCCCGAACGCCGTTGGGGCTCGCCGGATCCGGGTTCCCCACACCCTCGGTGAACGAATCACCGAGGGCCACATAACGCCGAAAACTCATCGTGCCGCCCCTACACGTCCGTGCTGAACCGGATTCCTCCATCCGGAATCTTGATTCCCGGCCACACCCGCGCCCCGCGCAGCAGCTCGCAGCGTGCCCCGATATCGGCGCCGTCACCGATGACCCCGTCACGGATCAGCGCCCGCGGCCCGATCCGGGCTCCGAACCCGACGATGGTCCGCTCGATCACCGCACCGGCCTCGACGCGCGCACCGTCGAAGATCACCGCCCCGTCCAAACGTGCTCCGGCGCCGATTTCGGCGCCGCGACCGACCACTGTGCCGCCGATCAGCAACGCTCCCGGCGCGATCGACGCGCCCGGATGCACCAGCGACTCCCCCCGCTGTGCGGGAAGCGCCGGCGACGGGGCGATCCCGCGCACCAGGTCCGCCGAGCCTCGCACGAAATCCTCGGGAGTGCCCATGTCGCGCCAATAGGCGGCGTCGACGTGCCCGAAGACGCGCTTGCCCTCGGTCAGCAGCGCCGGGAACACCTCGCGCTCCACCGACACCGGCCGGCCCGTCGGGATGGACTCGATGATCTCGCGGCGGAACACGTAGCAACCCGCGTTGATCTGGTCCGTCGGCGGATCCTGCGTCTTCTCCAGGAACGCTGTCACCCGGCCGTCCGCGTCGGTGGGCACGCAGCCGAACGCGCGCGGATCACCGACCCGCACGAGATGCATGGTCACGTCGGCCTCGGTGCGCACATGCGTGTCGAGGACCTGCCCGAGATCCGTGCCGCCGAGCACGTCGCCGTTGAAGACCATGATGTTCTCGGCGCGCAGTTTCGGCAGCACGTTGCGGATGCCGCCGCCGGTACCGAGCGGCTCCGTCTCGGTGACGTATTCGATCTCGAGCCCGAGGTCGGAACCGTCGGCGAAGTAGTCCTCGAACACCTCCGCCTTGAAGGACGTGCCGAGCACCACGTGCTTGATCCCGGCTTCCCGGATACGGGCCAGCAGGTGTGTCAGGAACGGCACCCCCGCGGTCGGCAGCATCGGCTTCGGCGCGGACAGTGTCAGCGGCCGCAGCCGCGTCCCCTGACCGCCGACCAGAATCACCGCGTCGGTGTGCGGTGCGGCAACACTCGTCATGATCTCCCCTGTTTTTGTTGGTCGAGGTCGGATTCCGCCGGGCCGACCCTGCCGGCGTTGCGGCCGCGCACGGCCGCCGCCACCGAAAGCTTGGAGCGTACGGCGAGGCCGCCGCGCAGCGCCCAGCGTAACGGCGCCTGCCACCGATGCGGATGACGATCTGCCTGGAACCGGTAGGCGCTCTCGTGGTGTGCCGGCAGCATCAATTCCGGGTGGCGACCGGCCGCGTGGCCCTTCGCGTGGGTGACCTCGGCGGACGGGACGTAGACATTGAGCCAGCCGGCACGCCCGAGACGGTCGCCGAGGTCGACGTCCTCCATGTACATGAAGTAGCGCGAATCGAACCCGTCGACCGTGTCGAATGCGGCGCGGCGCAGGAGCAGGCACGAGCCGGACAGCCAGCCGACCGCGCGCTCCCCGACGGCCTCGTTCTCCTGTCGGTAGCGCTGCGTCCACGGATTCTTCGGCCAGACGGTGCCGAGCAGTGCGTGGCCGGCGCCGGATACGAGCGTCGGCACTGCCCGCGCCGAGGGGTAGATGCTGCCGTCGGGTTCGCGGATCAGCGGTCCGAGGGAACCCGCGCGCGGCCAGCGGGCGGCCGCATCGAGCAGGGAGTCCAGCGAGCCGGGAGCCCAGCGCACATCGGGGTTGGCGACGACCACGAATTCCGCGTCCGGATCGACCTCGGCCACAGCCCGGTTGACTGCACCGCCGTAGCCGATATTGCCTCCGGTGCGCAGCAACTCCACATTCGGATGTGCGACGGCAGCAGCCTCCGGCATGCCGTCGGTCGAACCGTTGTCGGCCATGATCACCCGGGTGGGCCGCGTGGTTGCGTCTGCGAGCGAGCTGAGAAACTTTTCCAGGTGCTCGCCGGGCGAGTAGGTCACCGTCACCACGGCCAGCGTCGAATTCACGCGCGTCACCCTATCTGCAGCCTCGGTGTGCACCCGCTCACGGGGTGTGCCTTGCTCATCCTCGCGGGTCCAGAGCCTCGAAGGCCGCCTGCAGACCCTCGCGCCAGTGCCGCAGCGGGGTCAGGCCCGCTGCCGCCCACGCACTGCCGTCGAGCACCGAGTACGCCGGACGCGGAGCGGGCCGCACGAACTCGTCGCTTCCACACGGGTGCACTCGCCCGGGATCCGCCCCGGCCTGCTCGAATACCGCTCGCGCGAGGTCGTACCAGGTGGCCTGCCCGGCGTTCGTCGCGTGCAGCACGCCTCCGGCCACCGCATCGCCGCCCGTGCGGGCGGCGAGCTCGAGCAGGCCGTCGGCCAGGTCACGCGCATAGGTCGGGCATCCGAGCTGATCGTCGACGACACGAACCGAGTCGCGTTCCCGTTCCAGGCGACGCATGGTGGCCACGAAATCGTTGCCCGTCCCGGTGTAGACCCACGCGGTGCGCACGACGTGAGCGGACGGAAGCCGCTCGAGCACGGCGCGTTCACCGGCGAGTTTGGTGCGGCCGTACACGGTACGCGGACCCGTCGGCGAATCGACTCGGTACGGTTCGGTGCCGTCGCCGGCGAAGACATAGTCCGTGGAGACATGGATCAGGTGTGCCCCGACCTCGGCACACACCTCCGCCAGCACCCCGGGACCGGTCGCGTTGACCGCGGCCGCTGCGTCCTCATCGGATTCGGCTGCATCGACCGCAGTGTATGCAGCACAGTTGATCACCACCGAACCCGGTTCGACGGCGGCCGCGACCGATGCCGGATCTGTGACGTCCACCTCGCTGGAGCCGGCACCGCGGACCGTCGCACCGGCGACGGCCGCCCGGGCGAGCAGATGGCGGCCGAGCTGGCCGTGGGACCCGGTGACGAGAACGGTACGCATCCGATGAAGTCTGGCACGCCGGAGTGGTGCACGCTCGAGGAGCACACCCACCAGTAACCTTCAGGGGTACGCCCGCCCGCTGCCGACAGGAGGATCCTCAGGTGCCGCCAGAGCCGCCCAGCCGCAGGAACCGGGCGCGCCCAC
>NZ_JAUZMZ010000232.1:0-5929 GCF_036327435.1 Rhodococcus chondri
GGGCGAGGGTGGAACGCACTGCGGCGCACACTTCCTGGGCGTCGGCGGCCGAGGCCACCTTGCCCGTGCCGATGGCCCACACCGGCTCGTACGCGACGACGATCTTGGCGATGTCGTCGGCGGACAGACCGGCGAGCGAGCCCTTCAGCTGCTCGACGTTGTACGCGACGTGGTTGCCGGCCTCGCGGATGTCGAGTCCCTCCCCGATGCACACGATCGGGGTCAGGCCGTGCCGGAGCGCGGCCTTGGCCTTGTCGCGGACGATCTCGTCGGTTTCGCCGTGCAACATGCGACGCTCGGAGTGGCCGACCACCGCGAAGGTGCAGCCGAGCTTGGCGAGCATCGCACCGGAGATCTCGCCGGTGTAAGCACCGGACTCGTGGGCGGACACATCTTGCGCACCGTAGGTGAGCCCGATCTTGTCGCCGTCGATCAGCGTCTGCACCGAGCGGATGTCGGTGAACGGCGGGATGACCGTGACATCGACCTTCTCGAGGTACTTCTCGGGCAGCGTGAAGGCGATCTTCTGCACCAGGGCGATGGCCTCGAGGTGGTTCAGATTCATCTTCCAGTTGCCCGCGATGAGCGGCTTACGTGCCATACCGTCAGTCCTCCAGAACCGCGATGCCGGGGAGTTCCTTGCCCTCGAGGTACTCGAGGGAGGCGCCGCCACCGGTAGAGATGTGCGAGAACCCGTCGTCGGGCAGGCCCAGTTGGCGCACGGCCGCGGCCGAATCGCCGCCGCCGACGACGCTGAACGCGCCCTTGCCGGTGGCTTCGACGATGGCCTCGGCGACGCCCTTGGTGCCCGCCGCGAACTTCTCGAACTCGAATACGCCCATCGGCCCGTTCCAGAACACGGTCTTGGCCGCGGTGAGCAGCGACGCGAAGCGCTGCACCGACTCCGGTCCGATGTCCAGACCCATCCAGCCGTCCGGGATCTCGTTTGCCGGAACGGTTTTCGCTTCGGCGTCGGCGGAGAAGCTGTCGGCCACCACCACATCCTGCGGGATGTGCAGGACGTCGCCGAACTGGTCGAGCAGCGACTTGCAGGTGTCGATCATCGACTCTTCGAGCAGCGAGGTGCCGACCGAGATACCTTGCGCAGCAAGGAAAGTGAAGCACATGCCGCCACCGATGACGAGGGTGTCCACCTTCGGTGCGAGCGCCTCGATCACCGCGAGCTTGTCGGAGACCTTCGACCCGCCGAGCACCACCGCGTAGGGGCGTTCGGTGTCGGTGGTGAGCTTGGCCAGCACCTCCACCTCCGCGGCGACGAGTCCACCGGCGTAGTGCGGCAGCAACTTCGCCACGTCGTACACCGACGCCTGCGCGCGGTGCACGACACCGAACCCGTCGGAGACGAATGCGCCGTCGTCGCCGACGAGCTCGACGAGCTCGCGGGCCAGCGCCTGGCGCTGCGCCTCGTCCTTGCTGGTTTCGCGCGGATCGAACCGGATGTTCTCCAGCAGGAGAATGTCGCCGTCGGTCAGGCCTTCGGAACGAGCCAAGGCGTCCTGCCCGACGACATCGCCGGCGAGCTGGACGTTGCGGCCGAGCACCTCACCGAGCTTCGCCGCGACGGGCGCGAGCGAGAACTTCGGATCCGGCTCGCCCTTGGGGCGGCCGAGGTGCGCGGTGACGACCACCTTGGCACCGGCTTCCGCGAGTGCCTTGATCGTCGGGGCGGACGCGAGGATGCGACCGGGATCGGTGATCGTCGCGCCGTCCAGGGGGACGTTGAGGTCGGAGCGCACCAGCACACCGCGCCCCTCCACCCCGGCGTCGAGCAGATCCTTCAGGGTCTGAACTGCCACTGTTCGGGTGTCCTGTTCGGTGTGGGGTGTCAGAGCGACTTGCCGACGAGACCGATGAGGTCGGCCAGGCGGTTGGAGTAGCCCCACTCGTTGTCGTACCAGGACACGATCTTGACCTGGTCGTCGATGACCTTGGTCAGCGGTGCGTCGAAGATCGACGAGTGCGGGTCGGTGACGATGTCCGAGGACACGATCGGGTCGGTGTTGTACTTCAGGATGCCCTTGAGCGGTCCCTCGGCGGCAGCCTTCATCGCGGCGTTGATCTCGTCGACCGACGCCTTGGTGCGCAGGTTGGCGGTGAGGTCGGTGACCGAGCCGGTCGGGATCGGCACGCGCAGCGCGTAACCGTCGAGCTTGCCGAGCAGCTGCGGGAGGACCAGGCCGATGGCCTTGGCGGCACCCGTGCCGGTCGGAACGACGTTCAGGGCGGCGGCGCGGGCGCGACGCAGATCCGAGTGCGGGCCGTCCTGCAGGTTCTGGTCCTGCGTGTACGCGTGGATCGTCGTCATCAGGCCCTTCTCGATGCCGAAGCTGTCATCGAGGACCTTGGCGATGGGGCCGAGGCAGTTCGTGGTGCACGAGGCGTTGGAGATGATGTTCTGGCTGCCGTCGTACTTGTCGTCGTTGACGCCCATCACGATGGTGATGTCCTCGCCCTTGGCGGGAGCGGAGATGATGACCTTCTTGGCGCCGGCATCGATGTGCCCCTTCGCCTTGGCGGCGTCGGTGAAGATACCGGTGGACTCGACCACGACGTCGACACCCAGGTCACCCCAGGGCAGTGCGGCGGGGCCTTCCTTGATCTCGAGCGCCTTGATCTTCTGGTCGCCGACGATGATGAAGTCGCCCTCGACACGGACATCCTTGTCGAGGCGACCCAGGATCGAGTCGTACTTCAGGAGCGTCGCGAGAGTGTCGTTGTCGGTCAGGTCGTTGACGGCGACGATCTCGATGTCGGTGGTGCCGAGCGCCTTCTGCGCCTCGACCGCACGGAAGAAGTTACGCCCGATGCGTCCGAACCCGTTCACGCCTACGCGGACAGTCACAGTGAAGCTCCTTTGCCCAGATGAAAGATGATTGTGCTGGTGTGACCCCTACCCTAATGTGCCGGGATCACCGTGTGGGAGCCGCCCTGTCATCGTGCGAACTCCGTCCAAGCCTGCCCCGCTAGGCGTCGTCCAGCAACTCCGCGGTCACGGCCGATTCGGTGTCCGGGATCCCGAGGTCCTTCGCCCGCCGATCCGCCATCGACAGCAACCGCCGGATGCGGCCGGCCACCGCGTCCTTGGTCATCGGCGGGTCGGCCAGCTGGCCGAGCTCCTCGAGGGACGCCTGACGGTGCTCGACGCGCAACGCGCCGGCGGCCGCGAGATGGTCGGGGACGTCGGGGCCGAGAATGTTCAGGGCCCGTTCGACGCGGGCCGCCGCGGCCACCGCGGCGCGCGCAGAGCGGCGCAGGTTCGCGTCGTCGAAGTTCGCGAGCCGATTGGCGGTCGCCCGCACCTCCCGGCGCATCCGCCGTTCCTCCCAGGTCAGACGCGTGTCCTGAGCGCCCATGTGGGTGAGCAGCGCCCCGATGGCCTCCCCGTCACGGATGACGACCCGGTCCGCGCCCCGCACTTCACGGGCCTTGGCGGTGACACCGAGACGACGGGCGGCACCGACGAGTGCGAGCGCCGCCTCGGGCCCCGGGCAGCTGATCTCGAGCGCCGACGAGCGGCCCGGTTCGGTGAGCGAGCCGTGCGCGAGGAACGCGCCGCGCCAGGCCGCGGCGGAGTCCGAGATGCTCCCGCCGACCACCTGCGCGGGCAACCCGCGCACGGGTCGGCCGCGGCCGTCGAGCAGACCGGTCTGGCGCGCCAGCGATTCACCGTCCTTACCGACACGGACGACGTAGCGCGAGCTCTTGCGCAGGCCGCCCGCACCGAGGACGTGGACGTCGGCCGAGTAGCCGTAGAGCTCGAAGATCTCGCGGCGCAACCGACGGGCGATCGAGCCGAGGTCCACCTCGGCTTCGACGACCACCCGGCCGGCGACGATGTGCAGGCCACCGGCGAACCGCAGCAGGGCGGACACCTCGGCCTTGCGGTTGCTGGTGCGGGTCACCGCCAACCTGCTCAGCTCGTCCTTGACCTCCGCTGTCATAGCCACGAGACGATCTCCCTTCCGCCACCGCTCACGGCTCTCGTGTCGCCGAGAGCGGGGGTCGAATATGTTGCGATGGCCTCCGCCAACTTGGCGGCATCATGCCGGTGAGTGCCTGTCTCCGCGACGTCGACGTAGGCGGCCTCGGCGCCGAACCGTGCCGCCGCCCGGCCCAGGTGCTCGCGTTCGCGGCCGGGCGGCACCGAACCGGCATCGACCAATACGTGGTCGACACGGAAGTCCGGTGCGTGCTGCGCCAGGACGTGCAGGTGCCGTTCGGACGAGAAACCGGCCGTTTCACCAGGTTCCGCCGCGAGGTTGAGCACCAACACCTTACGCGCCGACGTGTGCAGCAGCGCATCGTGCAGATCGGGCACGAGCACGTGCGGGATGACACTCGAGAACCACGAGCCCGGCCCCAATACCACCAGGTCGGCGTCGAGCACGGCATCGAGAGCGTCCGTGCAGGCCGGCGGGTCGGCGGGGATGAGCCGGACCCGGCGCACCTTGCCCGGTGTGGTCGCGACCGCGACCTGGCCGCGGATGCAGCGGCTCACCCGGGGGTCGGATTCGAGACCGGCGACGTCGGCTTCGATGTCGAGCGCGATCGGCGACATCGGCACCACGCGGCCACGGAGCTGCAGCACCCGGGCGAGCGTGTCGAGAGCCGCGACCGGGTCTCCGACGACCTCGGTCAATCCGGCGAGGATGAGGTTGCCCACCGAGTGCCCGGCCAGCGCTCCGGTGCCCCCGAAGCGGTGCTGCACCGTCTCGGTCCACACCCGGGCGTCGGCGGTGTCGGCGGAGAGTGCGGCGAGCGCCATGCGCAGGTCGCCGGGAGGAATGACACCGAGTTCGGCACGGAGCCGACCGGAGGAGCCGCCGTCGTCGGCGACGGTGACCACCGCGGTGACCCGGTCGGTGAGCCGTCGCACGGCACTGAGCGTGGCATACAGGCCGTGTCCCCCACCGAGCGCAACGATCGACGGTGCGGGATCGGTCGGAGTGGAGTCGGGCGCTGCGTCGTGCGCGCTCACTCGCGCCCCAGATCCCGGTGCACCACGTTGACCGTCAGCGCCGGATCCTCGGACAGTCGGGCGGCGAGCGCTTCCGCGATCGCCACGCTGCGATGCTTCCCGCCGGTGCATCCCACCGCAACCGTCATGTACCGCTTTCCTTCCCGTCGATAGCCGGCCGTGGTCAGCTCGAGCAGCCGACGGTAGGTGGTCAGATATTCGGCCGCACCGTCGCGCGAGAGTACATAGTCGCGGACCGGCGCGTCCCGGCCGGTGTGCTCCCGCAGTTCGGGCACCCAATGCGGGTTCGGCAGAAACCGCACATCGCACACCACGTCGGAATCCATCGGCAGACCGTACTTGAAACCGAACGACTCGACGGTCACCCGAATAGTCTCGGATTCGGCATCCCCGAATGCCGCTTCGATCTTGCGGCGCAACTCGGGACCGGACAGCGCGGACGTGTCGACCACCAGATCCGCGGCGGCCTTGACGGGCGCGAGCTGCGCGCGTTCGGCTGCGATCCCGTCGGACAAGGTGCGATCGGCGGTGTCCGCCTGGAGCGGGTGGCTGCGCCGCACCTGCTCGAACCGGCGGATGAGCACCGCGTCGGTGGCTTCGAGGAACAGCACCCGCGTGCGGACCGGCCGTGCGGCGAGTTCGGTCACCACACGGCCGAGGTCGCCGGTGAACAGGCGGCTGCGCACATCCATGACGACGGCGAGCCGTTCGAGCGGCGGGTCGGCGTGCACCGCGAGATCCACCATCGAAATGACCAGCTGCGGTGGCAGGTTGTCGGCGACGAACCAGCCGAGGTCTTCCAGCGCGGTCGCGGCGGTGCTCAGGCCGGCACCGGACAGTCCGGTCACCAGGATCACCTCGGCGTGACGGTCGGCGCCGTCCCGGCCGGGGACGGCGCTTTCGTCTGTGGCCCGAGGAGACCCACTCACC
>NZ_JAUZMZ010000233.1:0-5827 GCF_036327435.1 Rhodococcus chondri
CGGCCACTCCGGCGCCCCGCGACCGGTGGTCGGGGCTCGCCACGGGTATCGGATCGTGGCCGGGAACCGACGCCCGCGAGGCCGCGGCGGTGATCGTCGGAGAGCTCACAGACCTGCCGCACCTCGTCGAATCGCCCGCCCGCGGACTCGGCGCCGACATGATCGGCCGCACCAGCGCTCTGCTCGTCGACCTGCATCTCGATGCGTCCACCACCGGCTACCGTCTCGCGTCACGTCGCGGGACGGTGGCGGCCCGCGCGGAAGATCTGCTCAACCAGGATCTCGACGCGTTCGAGGAAGCATGGGAGCACGCCGGCAGGGGAGCGGACCGGACCGTGAAGGTGCAGTCGGCGGGACCGCTGACGCTGGCCGCCCATGCCGAACTCACCACCGGCAAGCGGGTGCTCACCGACCGCGGAGCCGTGCGCGACCTCGCGGAATCGCTCGGAGAGGGCATCGCCAGGCATGCCGCCGAACTCACCCGGCGACTCGGTGTCTCGGTCGTCGTGCAGCTCGACGAACCGGCATTGCCGGCCGTGCTCGGCGGAACACTGCAGGGCAGAACATATCTCGAAACCGTTGCGGCTGTGCCCGAACCCGAGGCGCAGGACGTGCTCGACACCACGATCGAGGGCACCGGGCTGTCCGTCGCGGTGCACTGCTGCTCCGGTGACGCGCCGATGGCGCTGCTGCGCCGCAGTGCCGCCGACGCCGTCGCATTCGATCTGTCCCGGATCGGCACTGCGGACCTCGACGGGATCGGGGAGCTGCTCGATTCGGAGACTGCGCTGATCCTCGGGCTCGTCCCGACCACGCGTCCGACCGGCAAACCGACGTGGCGCGACCATGCCGCCCCCGCGATCGCGCTGATCGACAGGCTCGGTTTCCGCCGTACCGTGCTGCGCTCGGTGTCGGTGACACCGGTCTGCGGACTGTCCGGCGCCGATCCGGACTGGGCGCGCACCGCACTGAGGGTGGCGCGCGACATCGCCACGGCGTTCTCGGACGACCCCGAGTCGCTCTGACACCACGTCTGCCGCTCCGGGAACTGTCGGGCGCCTGGACTAGGATTTCGTCCTGTGAGTGAACCCACGGACGCGCCCGTCACTGCTCCTTCCGAAGCGCGCGAGCGCTGGGAGGAACTGGCCGAACAGGTGCGCGAGCACCAGTTCCGCTACTACGTGCGCGACGCTCCGATCGTCTCCGACGGCGAATTCGATGCTTTGCTCGGCGAACTCGAGGCGCTCGAGGAGCAGTACACGGAGTTGCGTACCCCCGATTCACCCACTCAGCTGGTCGGTGGCGGATTCGCGACCGAATTCGGTGCCGTCGACCATCTCGAGCGGATGCTCAGCCTCGACAACGTGTTCGCCGAGGACGAGCTCCGCGCGTGGCTCGCCCGCGCCGAAGCCGAGACCGGCACCCGGCCGGACTACCTGTGCGAGGTCAAGATCGACGGTGTCGCGCTGAGCCTGGTCTACGAGAACGGGCGTCTCGTGCGCGCCGCGACACGCGGCGACGGCCGCACCGGTGAAGACGTCACGCTCAACGCTCGGACCATCGGCGAGGTTCCCGAAAAGCTCCGGCACAGCGACGACTACCCCGTTCCCTCGGTACTCGAGGTCCGCGGCGAGGTGTTCTTCCGGCTCGAGGATTTCCAGACGCTCAACGCGGGCCTGGTCGCCGAGGGCAAAGCGCCGTTCGCCAATCCGCGCAACTCGGCCGCAGGGTCGCTGCGCCAGAAGAACCCGGCCGTCACCGCGCGTCGCAAGCTGCGAATGTACTGCCACGGCTACGGCCGGATGGAAGGTTTCGAACCCCGGTCGCAGTCCGAGGCCTACAACGCATTCGCAGCGTGGGGGCTACCCGTTTCGCCGCACACCATGCGGGTGCAGGGCACCGACGCGGTGGTCGAGCGGATGGGGTACTGGGGTGAGCACCGGCACGACGTCGAACACGAAATCGACGGCCTCGTCGTGAAAATCGACGATATGGGCCTGCACCGTCGACTCGGAGCCACCTCGCGTGCTCCGCGTTGGGCGATCGCGTACAAGTACCCGCCCGAGGAGGTGACCACGAAGCTCCTCGACATCCGGGTCAGCGTCGGGCGGACCGGCCGGGTCACCCCGTTCGCCTACATGGAACCTGTCACCGTGGCGGGCTCGACCGTATCTCTCGCGACACTGCACAACGCGTCCGAAGTCACCCGCAAGGGCGTGCTCATCGGCGACACCGTCGTCATCCGCAAGGCCGGCGACGTCATCCCGGAAGTGCTGGGTCCGGTCGTGGATCTGCGCGACGGCACCGAGCGCGAATTCGTGATGCCCACCGAATGTCCCGAGTGCGGAACGACTCTCGCACCCGCGAAGGAGGGCGACGTAGACCTGCGCTGCCCGAATCGGCGGTACTGTCCGGCGCAGCTGCGCGAGCGCGTGTTCCATGTCGCGGGGCGTGGTGCCTTCGACATCGAGGCGTTGGGCTACGAGGCGGCCACCGCGCTGCTCGAAGCGGGCGCGATCGCCGACGAGGGTGATCTGTTCTCCCTGACCGAGGAAGACTTGATGCGCACGTCGCTCTTCCGCACCACGAAGGGCGCCCTGTCGAAGAACGGCGAACGTCTACTGCAGAACCTCGCGAAGGCCCAGGACCAGCCGCTGTGGCGTGTGCTCGTGGCGCTCTCGATCCGGCACGTCGGGCCCACCGCGGCGCGTGCGCTCGCCACGGAGTTCGGCAGTCTCGACCGGATTCGCGCCGCTTCCCTCGAGGAACTCGCCGCGGTCGAGGGCGTCGGCGGCACGATCGCCGCCGCCGTCGTCGAATGGTTCACGGTCGACTGGCACGTCGCGATCGTCGACAAGTGGGCTGCCGCCGGGGTGCGCATGGAAGACGAGCGGGACGAGTCCATCGAGCGCACCCTCGAAGGGCTGTCGATCGTCGTGACCGGAACCCTGGCCGGGTTCTCCCGCGACGAAGCGAAGGAAGCAATCCTGGCGCGCGGCGGGAAGGCCGCCGGGTCGGTGTCGAAGAAGACCGCGTTCGTGGTGGTCGGCGACAACCCCGGCACGAAGGCCGACAAGGCGTCCGACCTGGGGGTGCCGACCCTCGACGAGGACGGCTTCCGGCTGCTGCTCGCGCAGGGACCCGACGCGGTTCTCGGGAAAGACCCCGAGTCCGGCGACGACGACTGAGGACGTACCTATCCGAGCACGGTGCCGATGATGCCCGCGAGATACCCGATCCGGGCGATCTCCGACGGGCGGAACGCCGGACCGCCGGGCCGGCCGAGCATGAGCACCCGGTCGGGGGAGCCGAGCGGCGCTGCCGCCAGCATGGTGCCCATGTCCCGCCACACGGACGGAACCCAGTCGGCTTCGTGATCGAGCAGCTGCGGCTTTTCCAGAGGCATCCACGGCGGGTTCGCCGGTCGAGTCTCGGGTGCGCCCGGACTCCCGACCACACGGTAGGCGCCGTGCGGTCCCATGCCGAGCACGGTGGCCCAGCCGACGCGCAGAACGCGGGGTGCACCGTCGACGAGGATCTGCAGCCGGTCGTCGTGTGCGACGGCGACCTGGTCGATCAGCTCGAGTTCCCGGTGGGTGTCGAGCATTCCCGCGTAGGGCCGGATCGAGTCGACGCTCACCCCGTCGACAGCTTCTGCCGCGGTGATGAGGGTGTCGGGCAGCTTGCCTGGTTCGACGTCGACGACGAGGTCGTCGATCGCGAAGTCTGTGCTGCGTTCGACGACGTCCAACGACAGGATGTCCGCGCCGACCGAACCGAGAGCCAGGGCGAGCGCGCCGAGACTGCCGGGACGATCGGGTAGCTGGACACGCAACAGGTACGACACGTGTGTCCTTTCCCCGATCCGATCGGCACGATCGTGCCGACCCGGGAGCCACAGCCGACCCCCGCACGGTGCCCATCTTTTCACCTCGGGAACGGCGTCGGACGCGTTGCTTGCGCCGATCGCACGAATCGCACGGAAAACCGCCGGTCGCATCCGTGCGCGTCACATGAACGCAACAACTGTTTCTTCGACTCGCAACATGCCGAGGCGAGATCACCGGCACCGAACCGACTGCACGGCGTTTTCGGGCACGCATTACCCTGGACGGGACGTTCATTCTCCATCGGAAAGGGGCCCCCCACGGTGCCTGCCATCTCCCGTGACGAGGTCGCGCACCTCGCTCGGTTGTCCCGGCTCGCGCTGACCGACGCCGAACTCGACGAGTTCGCCGGCCAGCTTGATTCGATTCTCAGCCACGTCAAGGCGGTGTCGGAAGTGGCGGCGGACGAGGTGGCGCCCATGGCGAACCCGAACGCGGTCACCAACGTGACCCGGCCCGACATCGTGCAGCCGGGACTGACTCCCGAGCAGGCACTGTCCGGCGCGCCTCTCGTGGAGGACGGCCGATTCTCCGTCCCGCAGATCCTGGGGGAGGGCGAATGAGCACCGACGTGACCCGCCTCGACGCCGCGACCCTCGCCGAGCGCATCCACGCCGGTGACCTCTCCTCGGTCGAGGTCACGCAGGCGCACCTCGACCGCATAGCGGAGGTCGACGGCGCATACAACGCTTTCCTGCACGTCGCCGCCGACGAGGCGCTCGCAGCGGCCGCCGCGGTGGACCGGGCGGTCGCCGCGGGCGAACGTCCGGTGTCGCCGCTGGCCGGCGTGCCGATCGCACTCAAGGATGTCTTCACGACGACCGACATGCCCACCACCTGCGGATCGAAGATCCTCGAAGGCTGGGTGTCGCCGTACGACGCGACCCTGACCACGAAGCTGCGCGCTGCGGGTATCCCGATCCTGGGCAAGACCAACATGGACGAGTTCGCGATGGGCTCGTCCACCGAGAACTCCGCATACGGACCGACCCGCAACCCCTGGGACACCACCCGCATTCCCGGTGGCTCCGGCGGCGGCTCGGCCGCGGCGCTCGCCTCCTACCAGGCGCCGCTCGCCATCGGTACCGACACCGGCGGGTCGATCCGCCAGCCGGCCGCCGTGACCGCCACCGTCGGCACGAAGCCGACCTACGGCACCGTGTCCCGGTTCGGGCTCGTCGCATGCGCCTCGTCGCTCGACCAGGGCGGCCCGTGCGGTCGTACCGTCCTCGACACGGCGTTGCTGCACGAGGTGATCGCGGGTCACGACCCGCGGGATTCCACGTCGATCGACGCCGCAGTGCGGCCCGTCGTCGAGGCCGCCCGCCAGGGGGCTGCCGGCGACCTGAAGGGCCTCAAGGTCGGTGTCGTCAAGGAATTGCATTCCGACAGTTACCAATCCGGCGTGCTCTCGTCCTTCGATGCCGCGGTCGAGACGCTGACGAAGCTCGGCGCCGAAGTGGTGGAGGTGTCCTGCCCGCACTTCGAGTACGCGCTCGCGTCGTACGGCATGCGCGTCGACGACGGCACGATGAGCGCCGAGCAGGTCATGGCCGCGACCCGCGCCGCGGGATTCGGCAAGGAAGTCAAGCGCCGCATCATGATCGGCACGTACGCCCTGTCGTCCGGGTATTACGAGGCCTACTACGGTCAGGCGCTCAAGGTGCGCACGCTCATCGCGCAGGACTTCGACAAGGCGTACGAGCAGGTCGACGTGCTGGTGTCGCCCACGAGCCCGTTCACCCCGTGGAAGCTGGGCGAGAAGGTCGACGACCCGCTGGCGATGTACCTGTCCGACCTGTGCACACTGCCGACCAACCTCGCCGGTCACTGCGCGATGTCGGTGCCCTCCGGCCTGTCGGCCGACGACGGCCGTCCCGGCGGCCTGCAGATCATGGCTCCGGCACTGGCCGACGAGCGGCTCTACCGCGTGGGTGCGG
>NZ_JAUZMZ010000234.1:0-5776 GCF_036327435.1 Rhodococcus chondri
TACGTGTTCGAGGCGTCCACCGCCGGGCAGCGGGCACTGTACGAGCCGGGCCTGACCGGCATCCCGATCGTCAACGTGAACAACAACTGCGCGACCGGGTCGACGGCGCTGATGATGGCCCGCGAGTGGGTGCAGGGCGGATTCGCCGACTGCGCGCTGGCCGTGGGCTTCGAGAAGATGACGAAGACGGCGCTCACCGGCACCGGGGAACTGCCCAAGGTCACGCCTCTCGACGACCAGCTGAAGGTGATGATCGAGAAGTTCGGCTGGGGCCGCGGCCCGATGACCGCGCAGCTCTTCGGCAACGCCGCGGTCGAGCACATGGATCGATACGGCACCACCGCCGAGCAGATCGCGGCGGTCGCGGTCAAGAACCACAAGCATTCGACCAACAATCCGTATGCGCAGTTCCAGGACGAGTACACCCTCGAGCAGGTACTGGGCGACAAGGTGATTCACGCCCCGCTCACCCGTTCGCAGTGCTCGCCCACTTCGGATGGTGCCGGCGCCGCGATCATCGTCAGTGAGAAGTTCGTGCGCGAGCACGGTCTCGAGGACCAGGCAATCGAGATCGTCGCACAGGCGCTCACCACCGACAGCGACGAGGCGTTCGCGGAGAAGTCGATGATCGACATCGTCGGTGCCCCGATGACCCGCGCGGCTGCCGCGCAGGTCTTCGCGCAGGCCGATCTGACGATCGACGACGTCGACGTGGTCGAACTGCACGACTGCTTCGCGATCAACGAGATCATCACGTACGAGGGTCTGGGCATGTGTGCGCCCGGCGACGGCGGCAAACTCGTCGAATCCGGTGCAACCACCTACGGCGGACGATGGGTGGTCAACCCGTCCGGCGGTCTGATCTCGAAGGGGCACCCCCTCGGCGCCACCGGCCTCGCGCAGTGTGCGGAGCTCAACTGGCAACTGCGCGGACAGGCGGATGCCCGGCAGGTCGACGGCGCGTCCGTGGCCCTGCAACACAACCTCGGTCTCGGTGGGGCGTGTGTCGTCACCCTCTACCGGTCCGGCACCATCTCCAGGGAGGCATAGCCCCGTGCCGATCGACGTGAGCGCCGCGCTGTCTGCCGCCCCCACCGTCCGCGAAGCGGCTTGGACCGAGCGGGACGTGATCCTCTATCACCTCGGTCTCGGTGCGGGCGCCGACTCGCTGGACCCTGCCGAACTCGGCTGGGTGTACGAGAAGAACCTGCGGGTCCTGCCGACCTTCGCGATGGTCGCCGGCCAGGGTGTCTCGTCCGGTGCGCCGTCGCGGGCCGGAATGAACCTGCCCGGCATCGACATCGACCTGCGCAAGATCCTGCACGGTGGACAGTCGCTCACCGAGCACGCTCCGATCCCGGCGTCGGGCACGGCCACGATTTCGTCGCGGGTCGCCGACGTCTGGGACAAGGGCAAGGCCGCAGTGATCGTGCTCGAGCAGTCCGCCGGGGACGCTGACGGAAATCCGTTGTGGACCACCGGAATGCAGATCTGGGCACGCGGCGAGGGCGGGTTCGGCGGCGAGCCCGGGCCGGAGGTGACCGCCGCGATGCCCGATCGTGAGGCCGACAAGGTACTGGTGTCGACCACCGACCCCAGGCAGGCGCTGGTGTACCGGCTCAGCGGAGACCTGAACCCGCTGCACGCCGACCCGTCGTTCGCGCAGATGGCCGGCTTCGACCGGCCGATCCTGCACGGCCTCGCGTCGTACGGCATCGTGTGCAAGGCAGTGGTCGACGGTGTGCTCGACGGGGATCCGAGCCGGATCAAGTCGTTCTCGGCCCGGTTCGCGGGATCTCTGTATCCCGGGGAGACCATCGAAACTGCTGTCTGGCGAGAGGGCGATACCCTTACCCTCCTCGCCACCTGTCCCGAGAGGGACGGGCAGGCGGTACTCACGCACGCAACCGTGGAGGTCCTGTGACATCGGATCCGAACATCCATCCGACGGTGGACAACGCGCCGGACGGCACGGTGCTGACCTCGGCGCCGCAGGACACTGCGATCGACCGGGCCGCTGCCGCCGCCCGACGGGTGGTGGACGCACTGCTGCGCACCGACCCCGTCAACGCGAACCTGGAGCGGGTCGCGGAGGAACTCGACAGTATCGCCGCACATCTCGAGGAGCACGCGCCCGAGGTCGAGGACCGGCTGATCGACATGTGGCACGGCGAGGGCGTCACCCGTCACGACCCTGCCACCGGGCCGGAGAACGCGCTGGCTCCACCGCTGGTACTGGCCGGGCGCGCAGACGGATCGGTGGAAGGTGTTGTCCAGCTGACCTTCCCGTACCAGGGGCCTCCCGGCCACGTGCACGGCGGGGTCGCGGCGCTACTCCTCGATCACACCCTCGGAGTGGCGAACGCATGGGCAGGGCGCAGTGGCGCCACGGCGCAGCTCAACGTCCGGTATCACCGTCCCACGCCCCTGTTCGAGCCGTTGACGATCTGTGGCCGGCTGGTCTCCCAGGAAGGCCGCAAGATCAACACCATCGGTGAGATCAAGACCGCGGACGGCACGGTGTGTGTCTCCGTCGAGGCCTTGTTCATCGACAAGACAGTCCCGCGTCCGCGCTGACGCATCTACTCGACGGTTCGGCCGGGGTCGGTGGAACACCGCCCCGGCCGAAGCGTCGAAGTGCCGATCCGATCCGGCTAGGGCCCTTCCGACACAACCAGTTTCCGCGCCCACCGGTAGTCGGCCTTACCGCTCGGCGACCGCTGCACCTCCGGGACGACGACGATCTTCCGCGGAATCTTGTAGCCGGCGACGAGTGTGCGGCAATGGTCGGCCAGGGTGTCGACATCGACCGACATACCGGCGCGCACCTGCACGACCGCAGCGACCCTCTCCCCGAACCTCGGGTCCGGGCCCCCACCACCACCACGTCCTCGATCGCCGGATGTGCCATCAGTGCAATTTCGACTTCTTCGGGGAAGATCTTCTCGCCGATGAGCCCCACGTACGCCCCTGACCGAACCGCACTCCTGCGGATCGACGACCTGGTCGTCGAGTACCCGACCGCAGGCGGAACAATACACGCCGTCTCCGGGGTCAGCTTCGACGTCCGACGTGGCGAAACACTCGGCATCGTGGGCGAATCCGGATCCGGAAAGTCGACCCTCCTCCGCGCCGTCCTGCGATTGACTCCCGTCACCGGCGGGGCGGTGCACTACGGGGACCATGAACTGACCTCGCTGACGGGCGAGGAGATGCGACAACTCCGCCCCGATCTGCAGATGATCATCCAGGATCCGATCGCGTCGCTGAATCCACGCCGGACCGTTCGAGAACTCGTCGCGGAGGGTCTGCGGATCTGGCCGCAGCGGGTGACCGACACCGTCGACGAGCAGGTCCGCAGAGGTCTCGACGCCGTCTCACTCGACGTCGATCTCGTCGGTGACCGACGACCGAAGTCGTTCTCCGGCGGTCAATGTCAGCGCATCGCGATCGCCCGGGCGTTGGCCCTGCAGCCGCGGGTCCTCTTCTGCGACGAGCCGGTCTCCGCACTCGACGTCTCGGTTCAGGCACGCATCCTCAATCTCATCCGCGAACTGCGCCGCACCCTGGATCTGACGGTCGTGTTCGTCTCTCATGACCTCGGCGTCGTCAAGAACGTCAGTGATCGCGTCATGGTGCTGTACCTCGGACGGGTCTGTGAGCTCGCTCCGGCAGAGCAGTTCTTCGCCGCGCCCGCTCATCCCTACTCACGTCTGCTGCTGTCGGCGGCACCCGGCTCGGGGCAGGCACCCGAGCACGAGCAGACCGGCGAACCGCCCTCTCCGCTCGATCCGCCGTCCGGATGCCGGTTCCGCAGCCGATGCCCTCAGGCACAAGAGATCTGCGCTACCGATGTACCCGAACCACGCGACATCGGGAACAACCACTTCGTCGCCTGCCATTTTCCGTTGCTGCCGACCGTTCGGGACTGAACCACCCGTACGCACTCGCCGGACGCCCGAGCCGGCAGTGGACCCGCAAGCGGTGAGGGGCGGTACCCGTCGACGGGACGTTCGTCGACAGCTGAACGCCGCCCGGCCCCTCGGGCTTCGCGGCACAATGGTCGGCATGGATCCGAAGCAGCGCACCATCGTGGACCTGGCTGCAGTGCGCGCCGGGCGAGTGCCCCGGCCGCGGGACGCGCGAACGCCGAAGCCGGAACCCCGGCTGCTCCGGCAGGTCTACGGCGAAGTGCTGCGGGACGAGCGCCGCGACCAGGACCGCAGCCTCGACGACGTCGCCCGCGCCGTGGGGATGTCCAAGCAGTACCTGTCGGAGGTCGAGCGCGGCCGCAAGGAACCCTCGTCGGAGATCCTGCGGTCGGTGTGCGCTGCGCTGGACCTGCCGATGGAGCAGCTGCTCGCGCGGGGAATCCGCCGGATGACCGCGCACCGCACCCTGCGTGCCGCCCCCGGCCGCGGCATCGAACTGTGCGCGGCGTAACCGCTAGAGGCTGTCGCGGTTGACGAGGACGTGGTCGGCGAGCCCGTAGGCCACCGCGTCGTGCGGGGAGAAGATGCGGTCGCGGTCGGTGTCGCGGCGCAGTTGCTCGACGTCGCGTCCGGTGTGGGCGGCGAGGATTTCCTCGGTCTGCTCCCGCACACGCATCACTTCGGCGGCCTGCAGCGCAAGGTCGGAGATGGTGCCCTGCCCTTGCGCGGACGGCTGGTGCAGCAGCACCCGCGAATGCGCGAGCACGTGCCGGCGCCCGGGGGCCCCGGCGGCGAGCAGGACCGCCGCTGCCGACCCCGCCTGCCCCATGCAGTACGTCGCGACGGTCGCCCGGAGGAACTGCATGGTGTCGTAGATCGCGAGCATCGCGGTCGACGATCCGCCCGGCGAGTTGATGTACAGACCGATCTCGAGATCGGGCGTTTCCGCTTCGAGATGAAGCATCTGCGCCATCACCACATTCGCGACACCGTCGTCGATCTCGGTGCCCAGGAAGATAATTCGCTCGTTGAGGAGCCGGCTGAACACGTCGAAGGACCGTTCTCCCGCCGGAGTCCGCTCGATGACGCTCGGGATGGTGTAGGTGCTCATGACAATCCGATCGGCCGGCCCGCGCCGAACGGCGCGAGTTCGGCGAACGAGCCGACCACGTCGTCGATGATTCCGTAGTCGCGGGCCTGTTCGGGCGTGAACCAGCGGTCGCGGTCGCTGTCGCGTTCGATTTCCTCCATGGACCGTCCGGTGGCGTCGGCGAGGATCTGCTGCGACTGCCGCTTCATGTACTCGAGGTTCTCGGCCTGGATGGCGATATCGACGGCCGTACCGGCAAAGCCGGCCGACGGCTGGTGCATCATGATGCGGCTGTGCGCCAAACTGACGCGTTTGCCCTTCGTTCCGGCGGCGAGGAGCACCTGCCCCATACTCGCGGCGAAGCCCACGGCGACCGTGGCCACATCGTTGGGAACGAGCATCATGGTGTCGTAGATCGCCAGACCGGCGAGCACGGATCCGCCCGGTGAGTTGATGTGCAGGACGATGTCGCGGCGGTCGTCGGCGGAGGCGAGCAAGACCAGTTCGGAGCAGAGGCGCTCGGCCATCTCGTCGTTCACTTCGCCGGTCAATTGCAGGATGCGTTGCCGAAAGAGCCTGTCGGCGAGCTGCTCGCGATAATTGAGTGATGCGCTTGTCGTCATGGACCCAGGGCGCCGTAGTTGTTGATTAGCGACCCCGTGAGCTGGGGTTTTCGTTTTATTCGAGGTGCTGTCCGGGCCGGTGGAGCGGGCATGGGGACAGGGATTGATCATGGGTGTGTCTTACGCATCCA
>NZ_JAUZMZ010000235.1:0-5746 GCF_036327435.1 Rhodococcus chondri
CCACACGGCGTCGACCTCGCGGCGCGCGTCGGTGTCGCCGACCGAGCGGCCACCGGGTAGCAGGGTGGGGAGCGCGCCGGCCTCGACGGCGCCGCGTTCGCCGGCCCGCCGGGGAACCCACGCGAGCCGTGCGCCGGTGGCATCGGCCAGCCGGACGGCGGCGGACAAGCCACCGGGCACGGTAGCGAGCCGCTCCCCCACCAGCACGATCGCGCCCGGTCGACGCAGGAGCGCGGCGTCGAACGCTTCCGCACCGAGAGCAGCCGCGGTGTCGCCGGTGTGGATGGCGTCGAGCAGGTGTGCCTCTGCGCCGGGAACGCAATGCAGCACCCGCCCGCCCATCTTCTCGGTGCCACGGCTCGTGCGCGGCGCAATCGACCAGACGCCGAGGTTCTTCTTGCGCACCGCCTTTCGCAACCGGAGGAACACGATCGGCGATTCCTCTTCGGGTTCGAACCCCACGAGCAGCACGACGGGGGCGTTCTCGAGGTCGGTGTAGGTGACGGTCATGCGGCGACCGGCGACACGCGCCGCGAGGAAGTCGGCCTCCTCCGCCGAATGCGGACGACTGCGGAAGTCGATGTCGTTGGTGCCCAGGGCCGTTCGCGCGAACTTCGCGTACGCGTAGGCATCTTCCATGGTCAGGCGCCCACCGGCCAGGACGCCTGTGCTCCCGTGTGCCGCGGACAGCCCGCGGGCCGCGACGGCCAGCGCCATCGGCCACGACGCGGGTGTGAGCTCACCGTCGGCGGTGCGGACGAGGGGGCCGGTGATGCGGTCGGGCCGGGTGGCGTAGGTGAAGGCCCACCGGCCCTTGTCACAATTCCATTCCTCGTTCACCTCGGGGTCGTCGCCGGCGAGGCGCCGCAGCACCTTGCCGCGACGATGATCGGTGCGTTGCGCACAGCCGCTGGCGCAGTGTTCGCACACGCTCGGACTGGAGACGAGATCGAACGGTCGAGCCCGGAACCGGTAGGCGGTGCCCGTGAGCGCCCCGACCGGACAGATCTGCACGGTGTTGCCGGAGAAATACGACTCGAACGGTTCTTCGGTGTAGATGCCCACCTGTTGCCATGCGCCCCGTTCGAGCATGTCGATGAACGGGTCGCCGGCGACCTGTTCGGAGAAGCGCGTGCACCGCGCGCACAGGACGCACCGTTCCCGGTCGAGCAGGACCTGGGAGGAAATCGCGATCGGTTTGGGATAGGTCCGCTTCGGTTCGTCGTAGCGGGATTCGGCGCGCCCGTTGGACAGCGCCTGGTTCTGCAGCGGGCATTCGCCGCCCTTGTCGCACACGGGGCAATCGAGCGGGTGGTTGATGAGCAGCAGTTCCATCACACCTTGCTGGGCCTTGTCGGCCACGGGCGAGGTGAGCTGTGTACGGACCACCATGCCGTCGGTGGCGACCGTGGTGCACGAGGCCAGCGGTTTGCGCTGGCCTTCGACCTCGACCAGACATTGCCGGCATGCCCCGACGGGTTCGAGGAGAGGATGGTCGCAGAACCGCGGAATCTGGACACCGATGAGTTCGGCGGCCCGGATGACCAACGTCCCCTTGGGAACCCGGATCTCGGTGTCGTCGATGGTCACGGTGACGAGGTCGGCCGGGACGGTGCCCGTGGCGTCGGCTCCGGAAGCGGTGGTCATCGGGTCTCCCCCTCGCGTGATGCGCCGGCGGCGAGCGTGGCCCGGTGCGGATCGAACGGGCAGCCACCGTGTTCGAAATGCGCGAGGTACTCGTCGCGGAAGTAACCGATGGACGAGGTGATCGGGCTCGTCGCGCCGTCACCGAGCGCACAGAAGGCCCGTCCGAGAATGTTGTCGGAGATGTCGAGCAGCTTCGCGAGGTCCTCCTCGGTTCCCCGGCCGTGTTCGAGGCGGTCGAGGATCTGCACGAGCCACCAGGTGCCTTCGCGGCACGGGGTGCACTTGCCGCAGGATTCGTGGGCATAGAACTCGCTCCAGCGCAGCACCGTCCGCACCACACATGTCGTTTCGTCGAAGATCTGCAGCGCCCGGGTGCCGAGCATCGACCCGGCGGCCCCGACGCTCTCGTAATCGAGAGGTATGTCGAGGTGTTCGTCGGTGAAGATGGGTGTGGACGAGCCGCCCGGGGTCCAGAACTTGAGCCGGTGTCCGGCGCGGACCCCACCCGCGTACTCCAGCAGTTCCCTCAGGGTGATACCCAGGGGCGCCTCGTACTGGCCCGGGGTGGTCACGTGACCGGACAGGGAGAACAGCGCGAAGCCCGGAGATTTTTCGGTACCCATGGATCGATACCACTCGACCCCGTTGCGGATGATCGGCGGCACGTTCGCGATGGATTCGACGTTGTTGACCACGGTCGGCGAGGCATAAAGGCCCGCGACCGCGGGGAACGGCGGACGTAGACGCGGTTGTCCGCGCCGGCCTTCGAGAGAGTCGAGCAGCGCCGTCTCCTCGCCGCAGATGTAGGCGCCGGCACCGGCGTGGACGACGACGTCGAGGTCGTATCCGGAGCCGAGGATGTCGGCTCCGAGATAGCCGGCACCGTATGCCTCCGCAACCGCGGCGTGCAGTCGGCGCAGGACGGGGACCGCCTCCCCGCGCAGGTAGATGAAGGCGTGCCGTGCCCGGATCGCGTAGGCCGCGATGATCACTCCCTCGATCAGGGCGTGGGGGGTGGCGTACATGAACGGAATGTCTTTGCAGGTCCCGGGTTCCGATTCGTCGGCGTTGACGACGAGGTAGTGCGGTTTGTCGTCGCCCTGCGGGATGAACGACCATTTGGTGCCGGTCGAGAAGCCGGCGCCGCCGCGACCGCGCAGGCCGGAGTCCTTGACCGCGCCGACGACCGCGTCGGGTTCCATGCCCAGCGCGAGGGGCAGGGCTTCGTAGCCGTGGTGGCGGCGGTAGGTGTCGAGTGTCCAGGACCGGTCGTCGTCCCAGTAGCTCGTGAGGACGGGGGTCAGCGGCGTTCCGGTGGCGCCGGAGGCGTCCCGGCTCTGCGGGAGTGCGTCGTCGCGCGGCGGCGGTGGCGCCGCCATGTCGTGTGCGCGCGCGATGCGGAGACCGGCGAGGGACGCCTCCCCGGCGCTGCCGCCGGCTTCGAGGACTCCGGGCCGGGTGTCGGGGAATCCGGCGAGAAGGCGGGCGGTCTCCCGGAAACTGCACAGGGGCGCACCGCGAGTGGGCACGGCGGGCGTGCCGTCGCGCAGGGCATCGACGAGTTCGACGGCCGACCGGACGGTGCGGTTGTCGAACAGCTCCCAGTTGACGGTCATCACCGGAGCGAAGTCGCACGCCGCGTTGCACTCGATGTGTTCGAGGGTGATCGCGCCGTCGTCGGTGGTCTCGCCGTTGCCGACGGCGAGGTGCTCGCGCAGGGCACCGTAGATCTCGTCGCCGCCCATCACCGCGCACAGCGCGTTGGTGCAGACGCCCACGTGGTAGCGGCCGGTGGGCTTGCGGCGGTACATCGTGTAGAAGGTGGCGACGGCCGCGACCTCGGCTCCGGACAGCTCCAGGTGCCGGGCGCAGAATTCGATACCCGCCGGCGTGATGTAGCCGTCCTCGGACTGCACGAGGTGCAGCAGGGGAAGCAGCGCCGAGCGGGGGTGCGGATACCTGGCGATGATTTCCGCAGCGTCCGCGTCGAGGCGGGCACCTGCCTCGTCGGGATAGCTGCGCGGGGCACCGGGCTGCACCAGGAGCGTGTCTTCCTCGGGGCGCGGGCCGAGGGGTACGAACACCGGAGCCGGCGGGGTCGCGCCGACGGACGGCAGGTCGTCGCCGGAGTCGGTGTTGCGCACATATTCGGTGGTCATCGGTCCACCCCGCCCATCACCGGATCGATGCTCGCCAGCGACGCGATGACGTCGGACACCATGCCTCCCTCACACATAGCTGCCACCGCCTGCAGATTCGTGAAGGACGGGTCCCGGTAGTGCACCCGGTAGGGCCGGGTACCGCCGTCACTGACCATGTGGACTCCCAGTTCGCCACGCGGCGACTCGACCGACACGTACACCTGGCCCGCGGGCACGCGGATCCCTTCGGTGACGAGTTTGAAGTGGTGGATCAGTCCCTCCATGGACGTGCCCATGATGCGACGGATGTGCTCCGGAGAGTTGCCGAGACCGTCGCTGCCCAGTGCGAGATCCGCGGGCCACGCGATCTTCTTGTCCTCCACCATCACCGGGCCGGGCCGGAGCCGGTCGAGACATTGCTCGACGATCTTCAGCGACTCCTTCATCTCTGCGATCCGGATCAGGTACCTGCCGTAGCAGTCGTTGCCGGTGGCGGTGGCGACGTCGAATTCGTAGTTCTCGTATCCGCAGTAGGGTTGCGCCTTGCGCAGGTCGTGCGGCAGGCCCGTGGAGCGCAGGATCGGTCCGGTGACGCCGAGGGCCATGCAGCCGGTCAGGTCCAGGTAGCCGATGCCCTGGGTGCGGGACTTGAAGATGGGGTTGTCGGTGAGCAGCAGATCCATGTCGCGGATCCGGGTCGGCATCAGGGCCAGCAGATCGCGGATCATGGGCACCGCTTCGGCCGGCAGGTCCTGCACCAGACCGCCCGGGCGGATGTAGGCGTGGTTCATGCGCAGCCCGGTGATGGTCTCGAAGACGTCGAGGATCAGTTCGCGTTCGCGGAAACCGAACAGCATCGGAGTGGTGGCGCCCAGTTCCATACCGCCGGTGGCCAGGGCCACCATGTGCGAGGCGATGCGGTTGAGTTCCATCAGCATGACCCGCACGACATCGGCGCGCTCGGGGATCGAATCGGCGATGCCGAGGAGTTTCTCCACGCCCAGGCAGTACGCCACCTCGTTGAAGAACGGCGACAGGTAGTCCATGCGGGTGACGAAGGTGACGCCCTGGGTCCAGTTGCGGTACTCGAGATTCTTCTCGATGCCGGTATGGAGATAGCCGATGCTGCAACGCGCTTCGGTAACGGTCTCACCGTCGATTTCGAGGATGAGGCGCAGCACGCCGTGGGTGGAGGGGTGCTGCGGACCCATATTGACGACGATGTGGTCTTCACCGGCCTGCGCCGCGGCGGTGACGACCTCGTCCCAGTCGCTGCCGGAGGAGGTGAGGACGGTCTCGTCGCGGGCGGTGCCCGTGGATGCGGGTTCGTTCATCAGTTGTATTCCCTCCGCTCGTCCGGGGGCGGGATCGTGGCGCCCCTGTATTCGACGGGGATTCCGCCGAGCGGGTAGTCCTTGCGTTGCGGGTGGCCGTGCCAGTCGTCGGGCATCTGGATGCGGGTCAGTGCGGGATGGCCGTCGAACACGATGCCGAAGAAGTCGTACGCTTCCCGTTCGTGCCAGTCGTTGGTCGGGTAGACGGCGTAGAGCGACGGGATGTGCGGATCGTCGTCGGGTGCGGTGACCTCGAGCCTGATGCGCCGGTTGTGGGTGATCGACATCAGCGGATACACCGCGTGCAGTTCCCGGCCGGTTTCCTGCGGGTAGTGCACTCCGCTCACTCCCAGGCAGAGTTCGAAGCGGAGGGCGGGTTCGTTCCGCAGGGCCAGCGCCACCTGCGGTAGATGCGCGCGACGGACGTGCACGGTCATCTCGCCGCGGAAGACGACGATCTTCTCTACTGCGTCCGCGAAATCCGCACCGGCTCCGGTCGCGCCGAGGACACCGAAGAGCAGCGCGAGACCGGCGGTGGGTGCCTGCACGAGCTGTTCGACGGGCCCGCGCCGCGTGTCGACCGCTGTCGCAGGTCCGAGATCCTCGACCATCTGCAGCACCGTA
>NZ_JAUZMZ010000236.1:0-5726 GCF_036327435.1 Rhodococcus chondri
AACTGGCACCGCGCGGCCCTGGCGAAGCAGGAGTATCTCGGCGCCATCGACGTCGTCCACGGGGTGCGTCGCGGCGAAGAGTTCATCCTGTTCGACATCGAGGAAACCGCAACCATCGTCGCGGTCCGGCGCAAGGTCGGCTCGGACGTCGACATCGACCTGCGCCTCAAGTCGACCGCGCCGCCGAAAGACTCCGACATGAACCTGCTCGGGTCGATCGGACCGCGGATCGTGTTCGCTACCGACCTCGAGATCGCCCGCCGGGTGTGCGACCAGCGCATGGTGGCATTCACCCAGTCCATCCCTCCGCACGTGCAGATGCTGTGGAGCGAGAACGAGTGGACGCTCGGCTCGATCCCGGTCGGCAGCAACGGCCGCGAATGGGATGCGGCGATCGAAACCGTCGCCCGGCTCTCCGGAATCCTGCACGTGTTGCCGCCGGTCGTCGAACCCGCCGGTGTCGAACGCAGCGTCCACGACCCGGGACGTCCGTCCGCCCAACGATGACCCGGCCGCCCGTCTAGGGTGTCGGCCATGACTTCCGCTCAACGTCCCGTCGCGCTCATCACCGGCCCGAGCTCGGGAATCGGCGCCGGCTTCGCACGGGCGCTCGCAGGCAAGGGCTACGACCTCGTGCTGGTGGCCCGCAACCGCGCGGCGCTCGACGCCCTCGCCACCGAGCTGCAGCAGCGGTTCGGCGCGTCGTCGGAGGTACTGGCCGTCGACCTCGCGACCGTCGAGGGGCGCAGGGCCGTCGTCGAACGGCTCGCCCGCGGCGTGGACATGCTCGTCAACAACGCGGGTTTCGGCACCACCGGCGAATTCTGGACCGCCGACCCCGCACTGCTGCAGTCGCAGCTCGACGTCAACGTCACCGCCGTCCTCGAGCTCACCCGGGCCGCGCTGCCCGTGATGATCGATGCCGGCAGAGGCGACATCGTCAACGTCGCCAGTGTCGCGGGGCTGCTCCCCGGTCGCGGCTCGACCTACTCGGCCAGCAAGGCGTACGTCGTGTCGTTCACCGAGGGCCTGGCCGGTGGGCTCGCCGGCACCGGCGTGCGGGTGCAGGCGCTGTGTCCCGGTTTCGTCAGGACCGAATTCCACCGTCGCGCCGGCATCGACATGAGTTCGACGCCGGACATCCTGTGGCTCGACGTCGACCAGGTGGTGCGGACCTCGCTCGCCGACCTCGAAGCCGGCAAGGTGCGCAGCATCCCCGGTGTGCAGTACAAGGTGCTCGCGACGGCGGGCCGGCTGGTGCCGCAGAACCTGGTCCGGAAACTCACCAACACGTTCGGCAACGGCCGCGGCCGTACCTGAGCCGACGGGCCGCACCGGGGCCGGCCGGGTTTCCGAGGTGGGATCAGACGCCCGGCCCGACAGAGGCTTAGCAGCGGGGGCTGCGGGTATGCGGGGCAGATGCCGGCGTTGACCGTCGAACCGGGACGTACCGATTCTTTGCGGGTCGAGCAGATCCCGGATCCGACCGGGCGGCCGGGACAGTTGCTGGTGCAGGGCCTGGCACTGGGGATCTGTGGCACCGACAGGGAGATCGCTCGCGGCGACTACGGGTCGGCGCCGCCCGGTCGAGACCGCCTGGTGCTCGGGCACGAATCATTGGGCCGGTTTCTCGAAGCGCCCGCCGAATCGGGATTCTCCGAGGGCGACCTGGTGGTCGGTGTGGTGCGGCGGCCGGATCCGCAACCGTGCGGGGCGTGTGCCCACGGAGAGTTCGACATGTGCCGCAACGGCCGCTACCGCGAACGTGGCATCACGTGTCTGACCGGGATATCGGCCGCCGGACGGACGATCGACTTCGACGCCGGGGCACTCAACCGCTCGATCGTGCTGGAAAACGACGTGGTGATCGGATCCGTCAACGCGAACCTGCGCCACTACCGCGCCGCCGCCGACGCGCTGGCCGCCGCCGATACCGGATGGCTCGAAGCGATGATCACCCGTCGCGTGCCCCTCGACCGTGCGTTCGACGCATTCGACGTCCACCCCGAGGATGTGAAAGTCGTCCTCGACCTCGAGGCTGCGCGGCCCTGAGCGAGATCATCGAGCCCGGGAAAAGAACTCGGGCGTACCCAGATCACGGTATGGACACACCACCGGGACACGCGCGGGGCATTGTTCACCTTCACTGCGCGGCTCGGTACATTTTCGCGCGTGACCTCTGTGGCTGTGGTGATTGTTGTTGCGCTGGTGGCAGCGGTACTGCTGTGGATCCGTGCCGGGGTACACCGGTTGCACGCCCTCAGGAGCCGCCACCGCGACAGCATGCGCCTGCTCTTCAACGAACTCGACGACCGATACGACCTGATCCCCGCGCTCATCGCGGCCTCGGCGGGGGCGGGAGTCGAGCGCAGCCGCATCAGCCCGGTGGTCGGTGCCCGCACCCTCGCGATCGGGATGCGCGACCAGCGGCTCGGCGTCGGCGAACGCGCCGCGACCGAAAACGCCCTGTCCGCCGCCCTGCACGAACTGATCGGGATGCTCGACGGCGTCAACCACTGGCCGTTCATCCGGGTCGCGCGCGAACTGCAGATCCGGGAACAGCGCATCGCCGGTGCCGCCCGCGTCTACAACGACCTCGGCGGCACCATCAACACCGCGGTCACCCGCTTCCCGACCTCCGTGTTCGCCAAGCTCGGCGGGATCGGCGCCGTCCCGCTGTTCGAGGTGCCACCCGGACTCGCCGCCGCGGCAACGCCGCAGGTCGACGGTGCGGCGGTCGCCCCGCAGCCGGCCGCCGACACCGATTCCGGCACCGTCGCGGCCTGATCGCGAACCGGGCGGCTAGGCTCGTTGCCGCCGGTTCCGCGACCGGCAGCGAACGAGACGACGGTGAGGAAACAGCGATGACTGATCGCGACGAGCTGGCTGCACTGGTACGTGAGCTGGCGGTGGTGCACGGCAAGGTGACGTTGTCGTCGGGTAAGGAAGCCGACTACTACGTAGATCTGCGCCGCGCGACCCTGCACCATCGCGCCGCCCCGCTCATCGGATCGCTGCTGCGAGAACTCGTCTCCGACTGGGACTTCGACGCGGTCGGCGGCCTGACGATGGGCGCCGACCCGGTCGCGATGGCCGTCATGCACGCCCCCGGCCGCCCCATCGACGCTTTCGTCGTCCGCAAGGCCGCCAAGGCACACGGCATGCAGCGCCGGATCGAGGGGCCGGACGTCGTGGGCAAGCGTGTCCTCGTCGTCGAAGACACCACCACGACCGGCAACTCGCCGCTCACCGCCGTCAAGGCCCTGCGCGACGCCGGCGCGGTCGTCGTGGGTGTCGCGACGGTCGTCGACCGCAACACCGGCGCCGACGAGGTGATCGCCGCGGAGGGCGTCGAGTACCGGTCGCTGCTCGGACTCGCCGACCTCGGCCTGGACGACACCCGGTAGCCGGACTGTGGACGCGCGGGTCCGGCAGACCGCCACGCGGCTGGCGGACGGCCGCGAACTGATCTACTTCGACGACACCGACCCCTACGCCGGGGGGGCGGCGACCCGGGAACTGCGCGATCACCGCGACCTGCCGCCGGTCGCCGCGGCCTCCGAGGTGCGGCGCGACCCGCTGACCGGCGAATGGGTCACGTTCGCGGCACACCGTATGGACCGCACCTTCCTGCCCGCGGCCACCGAATGCCCGCTGTGCCCGACCCGGCCGGGCCGCCCCGCCACCGAGATCCCGGCCGGCGACTACGACGTGGTGGTGTTCGAGAACCGTTTTCCGGCGCTCGGCTCGGCGGCGGACACCTACACCCCGGTCGACGACGAGCCGCTGTGGCCGCGACAACCCGCGGGTGGGCGATGCGAGGTGGTTGCCTTCACCGCCGACCACGACGCCCGGTTCGCGGATCTGACGCTCGCGCGGACCCGCACCGTCGTCGACGCCCTGGCTGCCCGCACCGCGGCGTTGTCGGCGTCGCCGGGGGTGCGGCAGGTGTTCTGCTTCGAGAACCGCGGCATCGAAATCGGTGTGACACTTCAACATCCGCACGGTCAGATCTACGCGTATCCCTTTCTCGCGCCACGCGCGCAAGCGCTGCTCGACCGCGCCCGCGAGCATCACGCATGCACCGGCCGGTCGCTGCAACGCGACATTCTCGACGCCGAACGCCGCGCCGAACGACGGGTGGTGTGGTCCGGCGACCACTGGACCGCATACGTGCCGGCCGCGGCGCGATGGCCGGTCGAAGTGCACCTGGCGCCGCACCGCGACGTTCCCGATCTGGCCGGTCTCGACGACACCGAACGCGACGAGCTGGCCCGCATCTACCGCGACCTGCTCGGCCGCATCGACCGGTTCTTCGACGGCGTGGATCGCGTGCCCTACATCGCGGCGTGGCATCAGGCGCCGGTCGGGGAGGGGCGTGAGTACGGCCGGCTGTTCTGCCAGATCTTTTCGCTGCGCCGGGCCCCCGGCAAGCTGAAGTATCTGGCCGCCTCCGAATCGGCGATGGGTGCCTGGATCAGCGACACGACGCCCGAGCGCATCGCGCAGCGCCTGCGGGGGGTCGCACCGTGACGGCGTGCGACCGCGCGGCCCACGCATTCCGCACGGTGTTCGACGCAGAGCCGGACGGTCTCTGGTGCGCGCCGGGCCGCGTCAATCTGATCGGCGAGCACGTCGACTACGCGGGTGGACTGTGTCTGCCGATGGCGCTGTCGCAGGTCACCGCGGTAGCGGTACGGCGCCGCGACGACGGACGCCTCCGGCTGCACAGCGAGGGATTCGACCCCGTCGACATCGATCCGGGCACCGGACGGGTCGACGGGTGGGGCGCCTACGTCGCGGGGGTGGTGTGGGCGCTCGATCCGCCGGGGTTCACCGGCGTCGACATCGCGGTCGTGTCGGAGGTGCCGGTCGGGGCGGGCCTGTCGTCGTCGGCCGCGCTCGAGGCCGCGGTCGCGCTGGCGCTCGCCGAATTGTGCGGCCTGCCTACCGACGATGCGGGCCGGGACGCACTCGCCGCCGTCTGCGTGTGCGCCGAGAACGACTACGTCGGTGCCCCGACCGGCGGCATGGACCAGCAGATCGCGCTGCGCGGCCGCGGCGGGTACGCGCTGCTGCTGGACTGCGCGGACGGGAGCGTCGACCACATCCCCGTCGACCTCGCCCGGCACGGGCTGACTCTCCTCGTCGTCGATACCGGCACCGGGCATCGCCTCGTCGACGGCCGGTACGGCGAGCGGCGCACCGCGGTGGAGGACGCCGTGAGCCGGCTGAGCGTGCGATCCCTGCGGGATCTCCACGCGCCGGAAGATGTGGATTCCCTGGACGATCCGGTCCTGCGCCGCCGTGCGCGACACGTGGTCACCGAAATCGCGCGCGTGCAGGACGCGGTCGCGCGGTTGCGAGCAGGTGACATACGCGATCTCGGTCCACTGCTCGACGCGTCGCACCGGTCGCTGCGCGACGACTTCGAGGTCAGCTGCCTCGAACTCGATACCGCGGTCGACGCGGCGCGATCGGCGGGAGCACTGGGCGCCCGCATGGTCGGCGGGGGCTTCGGTGGTTCGGTGATCGCGCTGTGCGAGTCGAGCCGTGTCGCGCAGATCGAAGGCGCCGTGACCGCCGCGGCCGGGCGTCACGACCTGCCGCGACCCCGGTTCCTGCATGCGGTGCCGTCGCCCGGTGCGCGTCGCTGCTGACGACCGGTACTGTGCGCGCATGGGTTGGTTCAGCCGAAACAGGTGGGGCGTCGAGCACGCGGTATT
>NZ_JAUZMZ010000237.1:0-5720 GCF_036327435.1 Rhodococcus chondri
GACCGTCGGGAGCGCAACGAGGTGCGTCGCGCGTGCGACGATTCGGGCATAACCCGGTTTACCACGCACCCGTCCTCCCGGGAAGACGACGAGGCCGCCGGGACAGTGTCCCGGCGGCCTCGTGAAGATGCTGCGGTGCTGCGGTGGTGTCTCAGGGCACCGAGACGAGCCCCAGGGTCGGAAGGAAGGTGCACGAGCGCGGCTCCGCGCCTTCCTTCTGGGTGGTGATGCCTCCGGAGATCACAGCGACGACCTGACCCGAGCCGGTGTCGGCGATCGCGCTGAGCGTGGTCGGTCCGTCCGGGTTGATGTTGGCCTGGTTGGTCAGCGGCTGCGAACCCGTACGACCATTCGAGACGTTGATCCAGGTCAGGGTGAGGGGCTGTTCCTGCGCATCGGCGGCCGGCGCGGTGCCGAGGGCCGTGAACACGAAGCCGGCGTGACCCTGCGGGGGTCCGGGAGGCGGCAGGTGCGACGGACCGGCCACCGCGAGGGCGGTGCCCACCGAATCGGACCCGTCGGCGATGCAGTCCTGCCCGAGCGTCGGGTACAGGAACTGGGAGATCACCACGGAACCCGGCGGGGGAAGGTCCGGACCGCCTCCACCGCTGCCGTCCAGGAACGTGATGACACGCTGGAGCGTGGCCTTGATGGAATCGGGCAGATCGGAGTTCGCGAGCAGTTCCTTGGCCTGGGCCAGCAGGTCGTTCTTGCCGTCCGCGGCGTCCGCGACATCGGCCGGGCCGGCCGCGGCCCCGACGATCGCGGGGGCGAGGGACGCGAGAGCCTCCACCTGATCGCGCTCGACGGTGACTCCGGGAAGGAGTTGCGTCAACGACTCGACAGACAGATCGGCCGGCACGGTGAACTCCGGGAGCTGAGCAAGCTGCGTCAGATCGGGTAGCGCCGGCGGCGCGGGCTGCGCGACTGCGTGCGTCGGCACGACCAGCCCCGCGGCGGCGACGACTGCGCACGCGGTGAGCGCTCGTCGCATTCCTCGAGTTCGAACCACTGTTCCCCATCCTTGTCGTTGAAGCGCCGGGTCCTTCTGAACGAACAACCAGGTGCTGACGGCTCGAGGAGACACTCTATGTAGACCCCCCGTCCGGTACAAGCCGCCGGGCCCGAAATCTGTGCTCGGCGGTTACCTGCGGGGAGTGTAGCCACAGCATCTTCCGAATGGTGATATCCGGTCGACCGTAACGTGCCTACTTTGTGAACAGTGTGAACAGAGATGGGATTGTTATAGGAGTGATCAGCTGTTTCGGATCGCCCCGCACACGCCGGTAGGCTGTACCGCCGGGTCGGGGTGTTTCCCGGACGACGATCGACGGGAGGCCGCAGCGCAGTGCCACTACCGGTTCTCTCGCGTTCTGTGTGGTGGGGCGCGGCGCTACTGACCGTCTCCGTGACGGCACGCCTGCTGTGGGGTCTGCTCACCGAAAATGGCATGAATCTTGTGGATCTACACGTGTACGTCGACGGTTCGGCGGCGTTGCTGCGCGGCGGACTCTACGACTTCACCTACTCGCGTGACACGCCGGATTTCCCGCTTCCGTTCACGTATCCGCCGTTCGCCGCGCTCGTGTTCCTGCCTCTGCATCATGTCCCGTTCGACCTCCTGGGCATCGTGTGGCAGCTGCTGACCGTCGCCGCGCTGTTCGGCGTCGTGCGGATTGCCCTCGAGTTGCTCGTCGGACCGGACGTGCGCACGCCCCGCTGGACCTCCGTCGCCCTGGCGTGGACCGCGGTGGCCCTGTGGACGGAGCCGGTGCGCACCACCCTCGACTACGGGCAGATCAACGTATTCCTCGCGCTCGGCGTCATGCTCGCGGTACGCAGCAACCGGTGGTGGTTGTCCGGTGGACTGGTCGGCATCGCCGCCGGAATCAAGCTCACTCCCGCGATCACCGGGCTGTACTTCCTGGCCCGCCGCCGCTGGTCGGCAGCGGTGTTCTCGGCGCTCGTGTTCGCGGCGACCGTGCTGGTGAGCCGGCTGATCCTCGGGGGACAGGCGAGCATCTACTTCACGTCGCTGTTCGGCGACGCGGACCGGATCGGCCCCGTGGGCTCGGTGTGGAATCAATCCCTGCGGGGAGCGATGAGCCGGGTCGCCGGTGAGGACGTCGGGACGGGACCGCTGTGGCTCGGCGCCGTCGCGGTGTGTGCTGCGCTCGCAGTCGCGGCCTGGCGCGCCCTGGGACCCGACGATCGGCTCGGCACGATCGTCGTCGTCCAGCTGTTCGGTCTGCTCGTATCACCGATCTCGTGGGTGCATCACTGGGTCTGGGTGATCCCTCTGGTGCTGTGGCTGGTCTACGGGCCGTTCGCGCAGCGGCGCGGCGCCCGCGTGGTCGCGGTCTGCTGGACCGTCGTGACCCTCGCCGGTGTGCCGTGGCTGCTGAGCACCATGCAGAACTCGATCTGGGACATCTCCCGGCCCGCGCCCCTGGCGTGGCTGGGCGCGGTCAATGTGGTGGGCGTACTCGCCGTCTACGTGTGGATCGTGGTCGCGGGGCGAGACCGGACACCGAGAGCAGAGGTCAGCGAGCTGCCAGTGCGTCGATCCGGCGCGCGAGCTCCGGATCCGACGCCGTGATCCCGCCCGCCGAATGGGTCGAGAGCGTGTAGGTCACCTTGCGCCAGCGGATGTCGATATCGGGATGATGGTTTGCCTCCTCGGCGGCGTCCGCGACGCGGTTCACGAGGGTGATCGCGTCGGGGAACGTCGGAGACTCGATGGTGCGCACCAGGGCGTTACCGGCCCGGCGCCAGTGCGGAAGTTCGGACAACGCGGCGTCGATCTCGCCGTCGGTGAGCAACTGGGCCATGAGCCATTCTGGAACGATGCACGGCATGACCGCAACGACACCGGAACCTCCGATACGGCAACCGGCAGGGCACGTGGTGGCGGGCGCCGTGTTCCGCGACGGCAGGTTGCTGCTGGCGCAACGGAACCGGCCACCGGAGCTGGCGGGCCAATGGGAGTTGCCCGGAGGCAAGGTCGAACCGGGGGAGGAGATCGAGGCAGCCCTGCGCCGCGAGTTGCGTGAGGAACTCGGGGTGGAGGTGCGGGGCGGTGAACGTCTCGGCGTGGCCGTGCCGTTGCCCGGTGGCCGCGTGTTGTGCGCGTACCGGGTCGAACTGGTTGCGGGAGTGCCGAAGCCGCTCGATCATTCGGCGTTGCGATGGGTGGATGCGGACGAACTGGAGACGATCGATCTGGTGGCGGCGGACCGCGCGTGGCTCACGGACCTGCAAGAGCACCTGGACCGCTGAACCGTCACCGTCAGGCGGCCCTGGATTTGTCGAGGTGCTTGCGCAGTTGCTTCTTGCTCGAGCCGTCGTTCTCGACCTTCTTCATGCGCATGATGACCACCGGGCATTTCAGGCACCGGGTCTTTTTCCGGCAGCATTTCTTCTTCGGTTTCAGGTCGGCGATCCTGCTCGCGTCGATCTTCTTCTTGCCCATCGTCGTCCCGCCGTCGTCGCATAGCCTCGTATCCGTCAGGTTAGTGTGCCCTCACCGCCTCGCCAAGACCGGTGCATGCGCCCGGTCCGAGGAAAAATCGGGCCGTGGGCGTGGCGATCGTCACGTCGAGTCCGGTGTGAACTGGCACAATGGGTTGGGTAAGAGCGGGACGGTTCCCGCTCGCTGTAGGGTATTCGTGGCCGCAGTGCCTGCTCGTGCCGTTCGCGGCTGTGCCGGGATCATGCGCATTCGCGTCGCGGCCATCGAGAAGAAACGCCGTACGGGCGAGGTGCCGACCGGGTCCAGTGCCGTGTGGCCGGACAACAGCCAGGAGAGACCATCGCGTGAGCACCGCTGATTTTCGGAACGTCGCCATCGTCGCGCACGTCGACCACGGAAAGACCACCCTCGTCGACGCCATGCTGCGCCAGTCCGGCGCGTTCGCCGAGCGCGCTGAGCTCGTCGACCGCGTGATGGACTCCGGCGACCTCGAGCGCGAGAAGGGCATCACCATTCTCGCGAAGAACACCGCGGTACACCGCCACCACCCCGACGACACCGTCACCGTCATCAACGTCATCGACACCCCGGGCCACGCCGACTTCGGCGGTGAGGTCGAGCGCGGCCTGTCCATGGTCGACGGTGTCGTGCTCCTCGTCGACTCCTCCGAGGGCCCGCTGCCGCAGACCCGTTTCGTTCTCCGCAAGGCGCTCGCGGCGTCGCTGCCGGTGATCCTCGTGGTGAACAAGACCGACCGTCCCGACGCCCGTATCGCCGAGGTCGTCGAAGAGAGCCAGACCCTGCTGCTCGACCTCGCATCCGATCTCGACGACGAGGCCGCGGAAGCCGCCGAGCTCGCTCTCGGACTGCCGGTTCTCTACGCATCGGGCCGCGAGGGCAAAGCCAGCCGGAAGCAGCCCGAGAACGGGCAGGTTCCCGACGCCGAGAACCTCGACGACCTGTTCGACGTTCTGATGGAGTACGTCCCCGCCCCCAAGGGCAACGCGAACGCCCCGCTGCAGGCGCACGTCACCAACCTCGACGCCTCGGCATTCCTGGGCCGCCTCGCGCTGGTCCGCATCCACAACGGTGAACTCCGCAAGGGGCAGACCGTGAGCTGGATGCGTGAGGTCGACGGCGAGCCGGTCGTCACCAAGGCGAAGATCACCGAGCTGCTCGCGACCGTCGGCGTGGAGCGGCATCCCGCCGAATCCGCCATCGCCGGCGACATCGTGGCCGTCGCGGGTTTCCCCGACATCATGATCGGCGACACTCTCGCCGACCTCGATAATCCGGTGGCCCTGCCCCGGATCACGGTCGATCAGCCGGCCATCTCGGTCACCATCGGCACCAACACCTCGCCGCTGGTCGGACGCGTCAAGGGTCACAAGCTGACCGCGCGCATGGTCAAGTCCCGCCTCGACTCGGAACTCGTCGGCAACGTGTCGCTCAAGGTGCTCGACATCGGCCGTCCCGACGCGTGGGAGGTCCAGGGCCGCGGTGAGCTCGCGCTGGCGATCCTGGTCGAGCAGATGCGCCGCGAGGGCTTCGAGCTGACCGTCGGCAAGCCGCAGGTGGTCACCAAGCAGGTCGACGGCAAGCTGCACGAGCCGTACGAAGAGCTGACCATCGACACCCCCGAGGAGTACCTCGGCGCCATCACGCAGCTGCTCGCGAACCGCAAGGGCAAGATGGTGCAGATGACCAACCACGGTGCGGGATGGGTGCGGATGGAGTTCCTCGTCCCGTCGCGCGGCCTGATCGGTTTCCGCACCGACTTCCTGACCGAGACCCGCGGTACCGGCATCGCCAACGCCGTCTTCCACGGCTACGCGCCGTGGGCCGGTGAGATCCGGGCCCGCCACACCGGGTCGCTGGTTTCCGATCGCAGCGGCAGCGTCACGCCGTTCGCCATGATCCAGCTGGCCGACCGCGGCACGTTCTTCGTCGAGCCCGGCGCCGACACCTACGAGGGCATGGTCGTGGGTATCAACCCCCGCCAGGAAGACCTCGACATCAACGTCACCCGTGAGAAGAAGCTGACCAACATGCGTCAGTCCTCCGCCGACGTGATGGAGACCCTGGCCAAGCCGATCGAGTTGACTCTCGAAGCCGCCATGGAGTTCTGTGCCGGCGACGAGTGCGTGGAAGTCACGCCGGAGATCGTGCGGGTGCGCAAGGTGCACCTGTCGGGCACCGAGCGAGCCCGTGCGCGTTCGCGCGAGAAGGCCCGCAACAGCTAGGCAGG
>NZ_JAUZMZ010000238.1:0-5700 GCF_036327435.1 Rhodococcus chondri
CGCGGTCACTTCGAAACCTTCGGGGGCGGCGGTGACCCCGTCACCGTGGCTCATCCACACCGGCTGCGTCGCAGGCAGCCCGTCGTGCAGGACACCACCGGTGACGGACAGTTCGGTGCGGCCGTATTCGCGGGCACCGGTGTGGGCCACGGTCCCCCCGAGGGCGTCCGCCATTGCCTGGAAGCCGTAGCAGATGCCGAACACCGGCACGCCCAGATCGAACAGTTTCGGATCGAGCCGCGGGGCACCTTCCTCGTAGACACTGGACGGTCCGCCCGACAACACCACCGCGAGCGGTTCCTTCGCGGCGATCTCCTCGACGGTTGTCGTGTGGGGCACGACCTCCGAGTAGACCTTCGCCTCACGGACGCGGCGGGCGATCAGCTGCGCGTACTGGGCTCCGAAGTCGACGACGAGGACCGGCCTGGACTGCTGGGTTTGCGACACCCGAACAGTCTAAGCGGCCGCATCGGCTTGCCGGACGCCGGTCACGCGACGCCCGAATCCGCACCGCTGCGGATCTCCACGATGGGCAGCGACAGCGCGCCCGGGGCCCCAGCGGGCACGACCGGCTTCTTCGGCGCGATCGGGTTCAGCCGTCGGTAGCCCTCGCCCTGTGCCGGGCGCAGGTCCTTCTCCCCCTTGTTCGGCCACAGCGACGCGGCCCGCTCCGCCTGCGCGGTGATGGTGAGGGACGGGTTGACGCCGAGGTTCGCGGAGACCGCGGCCCCGTCCACCACGCTGAGCGTCGGATACCCGTACACCCGGTGATACGGGTCGATGACGCCGTGCTCGGGATCGGTACCGATCACCGCGCCACCGAGGAAATGCGCCGTGAGCGGGATGTTGAAGATCTCCCCCCACGTTCCGCCGGCGACCCCGTCGATCTTCTCGGCGATACGCCGGGTCGCGTCGTTGCCCAACGGGATCCACGTGGGGTTGGGTTGTCCGTGCCCCTGTTTGCTGGTGACCTTGCGCCGGCCGAGCAGCCCCTTCTTGGTGTACGTGGTGATGGAATTGTCGAGGTTCTGCATCACCAGCGCGATGATCGTGCGTTCACTCCAGTTCCGCACCGACAGCAGCCGCAGCATCTTGACGGGATTCTTCGCGACCTGCCCGAGGAACTTCACCCAGCGCGGTGCCGGGCCGCCGCCATCGGTCATGAGGGTCTGCAGCAGGCCCATCGCATTGGATCCCTTGCCGTAGCGCACGGGTTCGATGTGCGTATCGGCGGACGGATGGAACGACGACGTGATGGCCACACCGCGCGTCAGGTCCATGTCCGGATCGATCGCGTACTTGCCCGCGCCCACGATCGATTCGGAGTTGGTGCGGGTCAGTTCACCGACCCGGTCGGACAGTTGCGGCAGGGCACCGGTGTCCTTGAGATGGTGCAGAAGGTGCTGCGTTCCCCACGTGCCCGCGGCGAGGACGACATGGTCGGCGGTGAATGTGCGTCGCTTCTTCCGCGCCCAGGCGCCGGTGCGCTCCGTGCGCACATTCCACGTGCCGTCGGTGGCTTGCTGCATGTCGGTGACGGTGGTGAGCGGGATGATTTCCGCACCGGCACGTTCGGCGAGTCCGAGGTAATTCTTCAGAAGCGTGTTCTTCGCGCCGTGGCGGCAGCCGGTCATGCATTCGCCGCACTCGATGCAGCCGGTGCGGTCGGGCCCGACGCCTCCGAAGTAGGGATCGGCGACGGTACGGCCGGGCTCCCCGAAGAACACTCCGACCGGGGTCTGGATGAAGGTGTCGCCCACTCCCATGTCGTCGGCGACAGACTTGATCACCTCGTCGGCAGGAGTCATGTGAGGGTTCTGCACGACCCCGAACATGCAGCGGGCCTGGTCGTAGAACGGGCTCAGTTCGTCGTGCCAGTCGGTGATGTGCGCCCACTGCTTGTCTTCGAAGAACGGCGCAGGAGGCTTGTACAGCGTGTTGGCGTAGTTGAGGGAACCACCGCCGACACCGGCACCGGCCAGGATCAGGCAGTCGTGCAGCAGATGCACACGCTGGATACCGAAGCAGCCGAGTCGCGGAGCCCAGAGAAACCGCTTCAGGTCCCAGCTGGTCTTGGCGAAGTCGGCGTCGGCGAAGCGACGGCCGGCTTCGAGGATCCCGACCTTGTAGCCCTTCTCCACCAGGCGCAGTGCCGTCACACTGCCACCGAAGCCCGAGCCGACGATGAGGACGTCGTAGTCCGTCGCGCGCTGCTTACCCATCGGAGCACCTCCCACCGAAAAACCGTGTTGTTACCGGTCAGTATGCACCTTGATCCTGTGATTGCAGACAAGGGTGCCCTAACCGTAACCGGGAGTACCACAAACGGCAGGTGGAACCCGAAAAGACGACGGCCACCGAGATGCGGAAACCGGGAGATTCGAGCCGCGTCAGGCGCGGACCGACAACCCCACCTTCTGGAACTCCTTGAGATCGGAGTAGCCGGACTTCGCCATCGCGCGGCGCAGACCCCCGACGAGGTTCAACGAACCGAACGGGTCGTCGGACGGCCCGCCGAGCACGCGATCGAGGCTCGGGCGCTCGTCGTACGCGACCTGCAGTACCGAACCCCGCGGCATGGACGGATGCGCCGCCACCGACGGCCAGTACCAGCCCAGACCCGGAGCCTCGGCGGCCAACGCCAGCGGGGCGCCGAGCACGGCCGCATCAGCGCCGCACGCTATCGCCTTCGCCAGATCGCCTGCGGTTTCGATGTCGCCGTCCGCGATGACGTGCACGTACCGGCCGCCCGTCTCGTCCAGGTAGTCCCGGCGGGCCGCCGCGGCATCGGCGATCGCCGTGGCCATCGGCACCCCGACACCGAGCGATGCACTGGTGGTGGTGGCGCCCGCCGTCGACCCGAAGCCGACGATGACCCCGGCCGCACCGGTGCGCATCAGGTGCAGCGCGGTGCGATGGTCGCTCACTCCACCCGCGACGACCGGCACATCCAGTTCGGAGATGAAGGTCTTCAGGTTCAGAGGCTCGCCCTCGCTGTGTGCGACATGCTCGGCCGAGATGATCGTGCCCTGGATCACGAGCAGGTCGATGCCCGCTTTGACGAGCGCGGGGGTCAGGGCGCGAGCGTTCTGAGGGCTCACCCGCACCGCCGTCGTCACCCCGGCGTCGCGAACCTGCGCGACCGCCGCCGCCAGCAGCTCGGGCTGCAGCGGCGCAGCGTGCAACTTCTGCAGGTAGGCGACCGCGCTACTCGGGTCGTAGTCGGTCTCGGCGATCTCGACCAGCTTCTCGATTTCGGCACCGACATCGGGGTGCCGGCCCCACAGACCTTCACCGTTGATGACGCCGAGGCCGCCGGCCTTGCCGAGCTCGATCGCGAACCCCGGCGACACCAAGGCATCGGTGGGATGCGCGAGAACCGGAATATCGAAGCGGTATGCATCGATCTGCCAGGACGTCGACACCTCTTTCGAGGAGCGGGTGCGGCGAGACGGAACGATATCGATGTCGTCCAGCTCGTAGGTACGCCGGGCGGTCCGGCCCATGCCGATTTCAACGAGGTCGCGCACGCGCGCCCCTTTCTCGTGAGACTCGGTTCTCCCGCCGCGGTACTCGCGCGGGACCTGCTGCCGACGTCGAGGTCAGCGAGCCGCGTAGTTCGGGGCCTCCGCGGTGATCGTGACGTCGTGCGGGTGGCTTTCCTTCAGTCCGGCAGCCGTGATCTGCACGAACTGGGCACCGTGCAATTCTTCGATCGTCGACGACCCCGTGTAACCCATGGCCGCCCGCAGACCACCGATCAGCTGGTGCGTGACCTGCTGCAACGGACCGCGGAACGGAACGCGCCCCTCGATGCCTTCCGGGACCAGCTTGTCCTCGGACAGGACGTCGTCCTGGAAGTAGCGGTCCTTGGAGTAGGACTTCGCCTCACCGCGTGACTGCATCGCACCGAGCGACCCCATACCGCGATAGCTCTTGAACTGCTTGCCGTTGACCAGAATCAACTCGCCGGGCGATTCGGCGGTGCCGGCCAGCAACGAACCGAGCATCGCGGTGGACGCACCCGCGGCGAGCGCCTTCGCAACGTCGCCCGAGAACTGCAGGCCACCGTCCGCGATGACCGGGACACCGTGGGCCTTGGCAACCGCGGTGGCCTCGAGGATCGCCGTGATCTGCGGCGCACCGACACCGGCGATGACGCGGGTGGTGCAGATCGAGCCGGGCCCGACACCGACCTTGACGGCGTCCACGCCGGCTTCGATGAGCGCCGCGGCACCCTGCCGGGTCGCGACGTTGCCACCGATGATCTGCACTCGGTCGCCCACCTCGGCCTTCAGTTTGGCGATCATCGAGAGCACCCCGGCGGAGTGGCCGTGGGCGCTGTCGACCACGAGCACGTCCACCCCTGTGTCTGCCAGCGTCATGGCACGCGTCCAGGCCTCGTCACCGACGCCGACGGCGGCACCGACCAGCAGTCGGCCGTCGCGGTCCTTGGTGGCGTTGGGATGCTGTTCGGTCTTGACGAAGTCCTTGACGGTGATGAGGCCGGTGAGCTTGCCCTGCCCGTCGACGATGGGAAGCTTCTCGATCTTGTGGCGGCGCAGCAGACCCAGCGCGGCCTCGGCGGTGACACCTTCACGCGCAGTGACGAGCGGGGCCTTGGTCATGACCTCGGAGACCGGGCGGTTCTGGTCGACCTCGAAGCGCATGTCGCGGTTCGTGATGATGCCGACGAGCTGTCCGGCGGCGTCGGTCACGGGAAGACCCGAGATCCGGAACCGCGCGCACTTCGCGTCGACCTCGGCCAAGGTGTCGGTCGGCTTACAGGTCACCGGATCGGTCACCATTCCGGCCTCCGACCGCTTCACGGTCTCGACCTGCGCTGCCTGCACCTCGGCGGACATGTTGCGGTGCAAAACACCCATGCCGCCCGCGCGGGCCATGGCGATGGCCATCCGGGACTCGGTGACCGTGTCCATCGCCGAGCTCACCAGCGGGATACGGAGCCGGATCTCGCGGGTCAGCTGGCTCGATGTGTCCACCTTGCCCGGGACGACGTCCGACGCCGCCGGCAACAGCAGCACGTCGTCGAAGGTCAGACCGAGCATTGCGACCTTGTTCGGGTCGTCACCGCCGGTGTGCACGTGCCCTCCGGTACTACTCATGCGGTTCGGACCCTCCGTGACGATCGCTGGGTGCGGACGGGAGCCCCGTCCGGCAGTTGGAATGTGTGGACACGGCGACGCCGTGTCAGACGCGCACTTCTCCATGGTATCTGTTGGTTGCATCCGGTCTTGCCGCAACCCGGTGAGGGCCTGCGAGAGTTCGATCACCGCCTTCGTCGGCGTGTCCATGCAGCACCGCTGGCGCAGACCCCCTCGGTCTGCGTACCGTGGAGTCGTGCGTGATCAATTGCCTCCCGGTCTGCCACCGGACCCGTTCGCAGGGGATCCCGACGATCCGTCTGCTGCTCTGGACGCGATCGAACCGGGTCAGCCCCTCGATCCGGCCGAGCGGCTCGCCGTCGAAGAAGACCTCGCCGACCTCGCGGTCTACGAGGCGCTGCTGGCTCCACGTGGGGTGCGCGGCCTGGTCGTCTGCTGTGAAGATTGCCACCAGGACCACTACCACGACTGGGACATGCTCCGAGCGAATCTCCTGCAGCTGCTCGTCGACGGCACGGTGCGCCCTCACGAGCCCGCGTTCGACCCGGCACCCGATGCGTACGTCACCTGGGAC
>NZ_JAUZMZ010000239.1:0-5606 GCF_036327435.1 Rhodococcus chondri
GCGAGGTGTCGGTCGAATCGCCGGCCTTCTGCGCCTCGGCAGCGCCGTCGGCTTGTTCGCCGCCCTTCTGCGCGTCGGGGCCGCCGACGTCGCCGGAACGTCCGGCGCCGGTGTCCTCCGCCCGCGTGACGGCGGTGAACTGCTCCGTCGGCGCGGACGCATCACCCGCCGTGTTCGAGTCCGGTGTCGCCTGTGGACCGGATTCGGCGGGTCGAACGTCGCTCTGCTCGTGCTCGGGGTCGTTCGTCCCGTTGTTGCCGCTCACCCATGTCCCTTCGTACGAAAAGCACGCTGATGGAACCCGGCGCGCCTGATACCACGCTCCAGGGTAATCCGCGGGCTTCGGAGACCGACGGGGGGAATGCGAAGACCCCGCGTTGCTACCAGGTCGGGGGTCAGGTAGCAGCGCGGGGTCACTGGATTATCGCTGTGGTCCGGGAAGTGTTACAGACCTCTCGGAATCTTTTTTCGGGTGACGGCTACGCCTCCAGAATCGCCGTCACGCCCTGGCCCCCGGCGGCGCAGATGGAANTCANGCCCCGAACCGGCTTCCCCGTCTCCTGCCTCTTTTCGTGCAGCATCTTCGCGAGCGAGGCGACGATGCGCGCTCCGGTGGCGGCGAACGGATGGCCGGCCGCCAGCGACGAGCCGTTGACGTTGAGCTTGCTGCGGTCGATCGAGCCGAGCGGTGCGTCCAGGCCCAGTTTGCCCTTGCAGTACTCCTCCGAATCGAACGCCTGCAGTGTCGCGAGAACCACCGATGCGAACGCCTCGTGGATTTCGTAGAAGTCGAAGTCCTGCAATGTCAGGCCGTTGCGCTGGAGCAGACGCGGAATCGCGTAGGTCGGGGCCATGAGCAGACCGTCCCCGCCGTGGATGTAGTCGACCGCGGCGGTTTCGGAGTCCACCAGGTACGCGAGCACCGGCAGTTTCCGGTCGGCGGCCCATTCCTCGCTCGAGAGCAGCGCAGCCGACGCGCCGTCGGTGAGCGGCGTCGAGTTTCCGGCGGTCATGGTGGCGTCGCCGAGCCCGGTACCGAACACCGGCTTCAGCGTCGAGAGCTTCTCAACCGACGAATCGGGGCGGAGGTTGTCGTCGCGGGTCAGGCCGAGGAACGGGGTGACCAGGTCGTCGAAGAAGCCCCGGTCGTATGCGGCAGCCATGTTGCGGTGGCTCGCGACGGCCAGTTCGTCCTGGTCCTCGCGGCGGACACCGAACTCCTTCGCGGTGATGGCGGCGTGCTCACCCATCGACAGGCCGGTGCGCGGCTCTCCGTTGCGCGGGATCTCGATGCCCAGCATCGACGGACGCACATTGCCGAGCAATTTGACGCGATCGGCGGTGGAGCGGGCGCGGTTGAGGGAGAGCAGGAACTCGCGGAGCTGGTTGCTCACCGCGATCGGAGCGTCGGAGGTGGTGTCCACGCCCCCACCGATCCCCGCTTCGATCCGGCCGGCGGCGATGGCGTCGCCGACGGAGATGATCGACTGCAGGCCGGTGCCGCATGCCTGCTGCAGATCCCATGCCGCGGTGTGCGGGTTCAGGGCGCTGCCGAGGACACATTCGCGAACGAGGTTGAAGTCGCGGCTGTGCTTGAGGACGGCACCGCCGACGACCGCACCGAGCCGCTCCCCCTGCAGGTTGAAGCGGCTGATCAGCCCATCGAGGGTGGCGGTGAACATGTCCTGATTCGATGCGCGCGCGTACTTCCGGTCGGACCGGGCGAACGGGATCCGGTTACCTCCGAGGACGGCGACTCGACGCTGCTGCGCGGAACGGGCTGTGGTGGTCACTGAAATCTCCCGATGCTGATGGATAGAAACGCTGGCTACTATTCTTACTCACGGGTAAGTTTGTTGTCGACTACTGCATCGACGACCGAATCGAAGAAGGTGGAAACGTGGCCGACACCAAGGGCGCTCCCAAGCTCTACGCCCAGCTCATCTCGTCCGCACCCGGAGCATTCCTCGCCAAGCAGTTCGGTCTGCCGCAGCCGGAGAAGCTCCGTCGCTACCAGCCCGGCGAGCCCCCGCTCCCGGGCCCCGTCCTGATCGGGGGGAACGGCCGCCTCGTCGAGCCGATCCGATCCCTGCTCACCGACTACCCCTTCGCCGAACCCGCCGACACCTCGTTCGGCGCGCTCGTCTTCGACGCTACCGGCATCACCGACGTCGCGGGTCTCGAACAGCTCTTCACTTTCTTCCAGCCCGCGATCCGCGGACTCGCCCCGTCGGGCCGCGTCGTCGTCCTCGGCACGACCCCGGAGGAAGCGTCCTCCGTCGACGAACGCATCGCACAGCGCGCCCTCGAAGGCTTCACCCGCAGCCTCGCCAAGGAACTGCGGCGCGGCGCCACCGCACAACTCGTCTACGTCTCGCCGAAGGCGTCGACCGGACTGTCCGGCACCGAATCCACCCTGCGCTTCCTGCTGTCGGCGAAGTCCGCGTTCGTCGACGGCCAGGTCATCCGCATCGGCGACGCGGATGCGCAGGCGCCCGCGTCGTGGGACAAGCCTCTCGCCGGGAAGGTCGCCGTCGTCACCGGCGCCGCCCGCGGTATCGGCGCCACCATCGCCGAAGTCCTCGCGCGCGACGGCGCGACCGTCGTGGCCGCGGACGTACCCGCGGCCGGGGAAGCGCTCGTCCAGACCGCCAACAAGGTCGGCGGCACGTCCCTGGCCCTCGACGTGACTGCCGACGACGCCGGCGACAAGCTCGCCGCCCACCTGCTCGAACGGCACGGCGGCGCCGACATCATCGTCCACAACGCCGGCATCACCCGAGACAAGCTGCTCGCCAACATGGATGGGGCCAGGTGGAACGCCGTGATGGCCGTCAACCTGCGTGCTCCGCAGAAGATCACCGACGTCCTCGTCGCGAAGGGTGCGCTCGAAGAAGGCGGCCGGGTCGTCGACGTGTCGTCGATCGCGGGCATCGCGGGTAACCGCGGGCAGACCAACTACGGCGCATCCAAGGCCGGTGTCATCGGTCTGGTGCAGGCCACCGCACCGGTCCTGGCCGAGAAGAACATCACCATCAACGCCGTCGCACCGGGCTTCATCGAAACCGCGATGACCGCCGCGATCCCGCTCGCGACCCGCGAGGGGGGCCGGCTGATGAGTTCGCTGCAGCAGGGCGGCGAGACCGTCGACGTCGCCGAGACCGTGGCATGGTTCGCGAATCCCGCGTCGAGCGCGGTCACCGGCCAGGTCGTGCGCGTGTGCGGCCAGTCCATGCTGGGGGCCTGATGGCCGAGATCGAGCTCTCCTCGCGTCCGTCGACGCTCGAGGTGTACGGGCGGGCAGCGCTCTCGGCGCTGCCCGTCGTCGGCGCGTCGGGAGATTCGCTGCCCGACGACACGCTGCTGTTGCGCGGACTGCGCGTGGATCCCGACAATCTCGCGGAGTACACGAAGGTGTGCGGGCTGAGATTCGGCGATACGTTGCCGCTGACGTATCCGTTCATGCTGACGTTCCCGCTGGTGATGAAACTGATGGTGTCGAAGGACTTCCCGTTCGCCGCGGTCGGTTCCGTGCACGCCGAGAACGTCATCGAGCAGCTGCGTCCGATCTCGCTGAGCGAGCCGCTCGATGTGCGGGTGCACGCCGAGAACATGCGCGAACACCGCAAGGGGCTGCTCGTCGACCTGGTCAGTGTCGTGAACGTGGGCCGGGAAACCGTGTGGCGCCAGACTTCGACGTTCCTGCACCAGCAACGGACGTCGCTGTCGGGGCAGCCGAAAACCGAACCGGAGCCCGAAGAGATCCCCCCTGTTCCGACCTCGACATTGAGGGTGGATCAGAAGATCATCGACAGGTATGCTGCAATTTCCGGGGACCGGAACCCGATTCATGTTTCGACGTTGGGCGCCAAGGCTTTCGGGTTCTCGAAACCGATCGCTCACGGCATGTGGAGCGCCGCAGCGGCTTTGCGCGCAGTCGAGGGCCGGATCCCGGGCAAGGTGACGTACTCGGTGCGGTTCGGCAAGCCGGTGCTCCTACCGGCGACCGTGAATCTCTATGCGCAACGGGAACTCGAAGGCTGGGCTCTTGCTCTGCGTCACCGGAAGAAGCTCTACCCGCATCTCACCGCAACCCTGCGCTGAGAGCGGCGACGTACGCAGGCCTTCGGGACCGGTGCGCTGGGGCGCGATGGGGGCGTCCCGGCGTACTCGTCTACGAAAAGTCAGGCGCTGTAGCCGGTTTCGGGGTGCTCGGACTCGAGGTGATCGGGCCGCTTCTTGCCGGCCAGGCCTCTCCACGCGAGGTTCTCCAGCAGATCGGCGGCCTTCTCGACGTCGATCTCGCCACCGGCGATGCGGTCGGCGACCGCTTCCCCGGCACCGACGAGCGCGACCGCCATGATCGTGAAATCGGTGCCCGGATCGGGTTCGCGCGTGCTGGATTCGAGCAGGTGCGCGGTGAGTTCGATCAGACGGTCGCGGCTGTTCTGTACCTGCCCCGCGAATCCCTGCTGCGACAGCGCCTGCCGATAGAGCACCATCCACGAATTGCGATGCTGGTCGACGAAACCGAGGAACGACTCCAGCGCGACACGCAACTGCTCGCGCGGCGCGAGCGCCGGATCGCCGGCGGGCGTGAGCGCTTCGACGAAGCGCTGGCCTTCACGGCTGATGCACGCGGCGAACAGTTCGTCCTTCGAGCCGTAGTACAGGTAGAGCATGGGCTTCGAGATGGAGGCACGTGTGGCGATCGCATCCATCGACGTGTCATGGAAGCCGTTCTCGGAGAACACATCTACAGCGGCATCCAACATCTGCTGCTCGCGCACCGCGCGCGGCAATCGTTTGGTACCGCCGGCCATGACCCCTCCAACACCCAGTCGAAACAGATTCTTACTCTACGGTAGGGAAGCATCGCGCGAGCCCTGATCGAGATGCCGATTTCAGCAGTCCAGGGCACCCTTGGCCCGGACCACCGTGCGCACGGCGTCGTCGACCCGGGTCGCGGGCAGCACCCCGTCCGCGACCGACTGCTCGAGGTGGTCGAGCACCGCCGGCACCTCGTCGGTGGTCAACCACAGGGCCTGGTCGACACCGGCGACGAGCGCCGCCTCCACCGCCTCGGTGATGTCGTAGGAGTCGGTGATCGCACGCATCCCGGACAGGTCGTCCGTGAAGATCACGCCGTCGAAGGGCGGCCCTCCGTATCCGGCGCCGGATCGCAGCAGATCCACCACCGGCCTACTGATGCTCGCCGGCACACCGTCGGTCAGTCCGGGAACTTCGAGGTGCCCGAGCATCACCGCGACATCGGACGAGACCAGTTCGCGGTACGGCACGAGATCGCTCTGCTGCAACCGGTCGAGGGGCGGAGTGGTGACCGCGCCGGTATGCGAATCCCCCGACGCGGAGCCGTGCCCCGGGAAGTGCTTGAGCACCGGCAGGATGCCCGCGTCCTGCAGTCCTCGGGCATATGCGCCCGCGTACTGTGCCACCACCTGCGGATCGTCCGAGTAGGAACGGTCGCCGATGACGGAGTCGTCGGGCTGGCTGCTCACATCCACATCGGGCGCGAAATTGACGGTGATGCCGAGCTCGCGCAGTTCCCGTCCGCGCTCGAGCGCCATCTGGTAGGTCTGCTCGAC